>NZ_CAJPHM010000010.1:0-273051 GCF_905339955.1 Burkholderia sp. BCC1996 | reverse complement strand
TACGGTGCTGCTGGTCGAGCAGAACGCGCGCCTCGCGCTGCAGGCAGCCGACCGTGGCTACGTGATGGATTCCGGCACGGTCACGATGGAAGGCGACGCGAAACAGATGCTCGACGATCCGAAGGTGCGGGCTGCGTATCTGGGTGAGTAAATGAGCGGGCCCGGTGCGGTGCGGCGGCGGATGCCGGCGTGCCGCGCAAGGGCTTTCGAAAGGCTGTCACGGGATACCGTGACAGCTTTTTTTTCGTGCGGCGCGCCCGGCGGCGAACTGCGCGCGCGGATGCGACTTCATGCATTCGACAGTGACGCCGACCATGCGGCGCGGGGCACGGTAGCGCGAAGGCCCTCCGAAACCGGCCGTCCACCAACCGTCACGCAGCCTGCGTAGCATGGTCGGTTCATCGGGACACGGAGAGCACCCATGAGTCTGGATTACGGTTTCGTGAAGGCGAAGGTAACGTCGGTGGCGCAGCTGAAGGGCTCGCCACACGGCAGCGAGATCCAGTATCACATCCACCTGACGCTCGCATTGCCGACCGGCGACTGGGACGTCGCGATCAACGTCGGCACCAACGACGCGGACGACCTGCTGAACTACAAGCTCGTCTACGATTTCCATCATCCGGTCACGGCGACGCTCGCGGCCGCGGCCGAAGGCTATACGGATCTCACCGGGCAAACCGCGCTGCCGGCGCTCGACTATCTGCGCAGCGACATCCTGAACGAGACGGGCGCATGGCGTGCCAGCGCGGTGATGGACGGCACCGAGAACGCGGAGCCGATCCCGTCGCTGCTGCGACTCGTCAATGCCGCGCAGTCGCAGGGGCTCGACGTCGTCGTGTTCGGCCGCACGTATAGGGAGGGCAACGGCATCCACGACACGCACATGAACCAGGGTTCGACAGGCTCGAACTACCTGCATCGCGCGGGCAACGACCACAACGATCACAACGACGTGTGGCAGGACGGCGCGTTGATCGTGCGCGTGAGCGAGTCGCAGTGGGCCGCGTATTTCGCGGCGTTCGAGCAGCAGGCCGTGCCGACCGACGCGCTCGGCAATCCGCTGCCGGACGCGGGGCCGATCACGCGCTGAACGTGGCGGCTGCCGGCGGCGTCACGCGGCCGGCAGCGTCTTGCCGAACGAGATGCGTTCCTCGACGCGATAGCCGAGCGCCGCATAGAAGCGGCATGCATCGTCGTTGCCGGGCAGCACCTGCAGGTTGATCTTCAGGCAGCCGCGCGCGGCGAGCGCGCGTTCCGCATGCGCGATCAGCGCGCGGCCGATGCCGAGCCGCCGCGCGTCGTTCGACACGCCGAACGAGTAGAGCCAGCCGCGATGTCCGTCGAACCCCGCCATCAGCGTGCCGACGACCCGCGCGCCGCGGGTCGCGACGAAGAACAGCTCCGGCTGCGTCGCGAGCTTCAGCTCGATCGAGCGCAGCGGGTCGCGGTGCGGCGGCGCGCCGGCTTCGTCGTACTGCGGGAACGCATCGCGCCACACGGCCAGCACGGCATCGGTGTCGGCGCGTTCGAACGGGCGGATCGCGACAGCATCGGCGGCGGCATCCATCGCGGCGGTTTCCTTAGAGCGTGTCGAGGATCGACCGCAGCATCGCCATCATCTGGTCGATTTCCTCGGTCGTGACGTTCAGCGCGGGCATGAAGCGCAGCAGGTTCGGGCGCGCAGCGTTCAGCAGCAGGCCGTCGGGCTGCATGTCGCGGGCCTTCTCGACGATCTGCGGGCCGATGTCCTTGCCGAGCAGCAGCGCGCGCAGCAGGCCTTCGCCGCGTTCGCCCTCGAAGCCGCGTTCCTCCGACAGTTCGAGCAGCCTGCGCTTCAGGTATTCGGCGCGCTCGCGCACGCCTTCGAGGAAGCCGGGCGCGACGAGCTGCGAGATCACCGAATAGCCGACCGCCGTCATCAGCGGGTTGCCGTTGTACGTGCCGCCCTGGTCGCCGGCCTCGAACACCGCGACGTCGGCCTTCGACAGCAGCGCGCCGAGCGGTGCACCGCCGCCGATGCCTTTCGCGAGCGTCATGACGTCCGGCTCGATGCCCGACAACTCGTACGCGAACAGCGTGCCCGCGCGGCCGCACCCACTCTGCACTTCGTCGACGATCAGCAGCAGGTCGTGCTGCTTCGTCAGCGCGCGCAGCGCCTGCATGAATTCACGCGTGGCCGGGATCACGCCGCCTTCGCCCTGGATCGGCTCGAGCATCACCGCGACGGTCTTGTCGGTGATCAACTTCTCGACCGAGTTGATGTCGTTCAGCTCGGCCTTCGGGAAGCCCGGCACCTGCGGTGCGTAGATCGTGTCCCAGCCCGGCTTGCCGCTGGCCGACATCGTCGCGAGCGTGCGGCCGTGGAAGCTGTGGTCGAACGTGATGATCTCGTACGCGCCGTTCTTGAACTTGCGGCCCCACTTGCGCGCGAGCTTGATCGCGCCTTCGTTCGCTTCCGCGCCGCTGTTCGTGAAGAACACCTTGTCGAACACGCTGTGCTGCGTGAGCAGGCCCGCGAGCTTCGCCATCGGTTCGTTGTAGAACGCGGGCGACGGGTTCAGCAGCTTCTCCGCCTGCGTCTTCAGCGCCTCGACGATGCCGTCGTTGCAGTGGCCGAGGCTGTTGACGGCCCAGCCCTGAATGAAGTCCAGATAGCGCTTGCCCGTGTGATCGTAGAGCCACGAACCCTTGCCGTGCGTAAACACGATGTCGGGGCGGTTCGTGATGTACATCAGCGAGTCGATCGGGTAATCGTTCAGGGGCATGGCAGCAGACTCCAGCGGACGTTGAAAGGAAAGCGGGCAATAAAAAAGCCACGGAAGGCCGTGGCTGGTGGGTCGAACAGCTTGTGCGTAACCGGTGAAGCGGAGGAGTAGGTTACGCGCGAGTCCGTGACGAGCCGGCGGCATCCGGGCGGAGCGGCGAGCGGCGACGTCGAAGTGCGGACAGGAAGCGGTTCATGTGCGCAAGCATAAGGCATCCCGCGCCCCACTGTAAACCGCCGCGATGCCACGGATGTGACACGGCGGCGCGCAGCGGGGCGCGCGGGCGCGCCCGGGGCTCAGACCGGATGCGCGAGATCGGCGGCGCTCGTGAACGAGTCCGCGTAGAACTCGTCGGCCGGCAGCGCGTGGTGCTGCGTGAAGTCGCGCTGTGCGGATTCGACCATCACCGGCGCGCCGCATGCGTACACCTGGTGGCCCGACAGATCGGGCAGGTCCTCGATCACCGCGCGATGGACGAAGCCGGTGCGGCCGGTCCACTGGTCGGCGTCGTCCGGCTCGGACAGCACCGGCACGTACTTGAAGTTCGGGATCTCGCGCGCCCATTGCTGGGCGAGCTCGCCGAGGTAGATGTCCTTCTTGCGGCGTGCGCCCCAGTAGAGCGTCATCGGGCGCGTGATGCCCCGGTGCTTCACGTGCTCGACGATCGCCTTGATCGGCGCGAAGCCGGTGCCCGATGCGAGCAGCACGATCGGCTTGTCGGAGTCCTCGCGCAGGAAGAACGTGCCGAGCGGGCCTTCGAAGCGCAGGATGTCGCGTTCCTTCATCGCGCCGAACACGTGGTCGGTGAACTTGCCGCCCGGCATGTGGCGGATGTGCAGCTCGATCGGGCCTTCCTCGTGCGGCGCGTTCGCCATCGAGTAGCTGCGGCGCGAGCCGTCCTTCAGGATGAACTCGACGTACTGGCCCGCGAGGTATTGCAGGCGTTCGTTGGCCGGCAGCTGCAGCTTCACGACCATCACGTCGTCGGCGCGGCGCTCGAGCGCGGCGATCCGGCACGGCAGCTTCTTCACCTGCACGCCGTCGACGCCGGCGATTTCACGCACGTCGATCTCGAGGTCGCATTGCGCCTTCGAGCAGCACAGCAGCGCGAGGCCGCGCGTGCGCTCGTCGTTGGACAGTGCCGATGCGGCGTGCGGGCCCTGTTCGATCTGGCCCGACACGATCTGGCCCTTGCAGGAGCCGCACGCGCCGTTCTTGCACCCGTACGGCAGATGGACGTTCTGGCGCAGCGCCGCCGCCAGCACGGTTTCGTCCGACTCGACCTGGAACTGCCGGCCGCTTTGCTTGAGAGTAACGTTGAATGCCATAGAACCAAATAGAACAAAATGTGGGGACCGTGCATATCGCGCACGGCAGCTACAATGCAAACCCGTTGCGCGCCGCGCAACGGTGGCTACTGATTTCGCAACCAACATGATCGCGACTCGAATCCTGCGCCGGCCGCGCGTCCTGATCGTCGGCTGCGGCGACGTCGGCCTGCGCTGCGTCGCGCAATGGCGCGATGCGCGCCGCAACCTGCGCATCGTCGCGCTGACGAGCCATCCGGGCCGCCGCGACGAACTGCGCGCGGCAGGCGCGACGCCGCTCGTCGGCGACCTCGATCGCCGGGCGACGCTCGGACGTATCGCGGGCCTCGCCCGCACGATCCTGCATCTCGCGCCGCCGCAATCCGACGGCCGCGACGATCGCCGCACCCGTGCGCTGATCGCCGCATTGTCCGTGCCTGCGCGGCGGCCGTCCGCACCGGCGGTGTCGTCGGTCGGCCGGCTCCGCACGCTGCGCGCCGCGACCCGACAGGCCGGCGTGCCGGTGCGGGAAGCGCGTATTGTACCCGACGCCCTTCGCGCGCCGACGCTCGTCTACGCCAGCACGACGGGCGTATACGGCGACTGCGGCGGCGCCCGAATCGACGAAACGCAGCCGCTGCGCCCCGCGAATCCGCGCGCGTTCCGGCGCGTCTCGGCCGAGCGTCAGCTGCGGGCGGCGACGGTGCGCGGCGCGCTGTCCGCGCGCATCGTGCGCATTCCCGGCATCTACGCGGCGAACCGGCTGCCGCTCGCGCGGCTCGAGCGCGGCACGCCGGCACTCGACGCGGCCGACGACGTCTACACGAACCACATCCACGCCGACGATCTCGCGGCGATCCTGCGTCGCGCGGCCGTGCGCGGCAAGCCGGCGCGCGCCGTGCACGCGTCGGACGACAGCGAACTGCGGATGGGAGAGTATTTCGACCGGGTCGCGCAGGTGTTCGGCCTGCCGCCGCCGCCGCGGATCAGCCGCGCGGACGCCGAGCAGCAACTCGAGCCGGCGCTCCTGTCGTTCATGCGCGAGTCGCGGCGCCTGTCCAATGCGCGGCTCAAGGCCGAATTGTGCGTGACGTTGCGCTATCCGACCGTAGACGAATTCCTTCAAACGCTCGCGCCGCGCGGCGCGTCAGGTCAGCGCCGGTAACGCCTCGATCAGCAGGAAGCACAACAGCGCGCCGATCAGCGCGCCGATCAGGTTCGGATGGTATTTGTGCTTCATGTGCATCATGGCCAGCAGCGCGCCGATCACGATGGCGCCCACGACCGCGAACGCGATCGTCACGTACGACAGTTCGAAAGAATGGTTGAAGTTCATGATGTCTCCCCTGCATTGCTGCTCGTACAGCTTGTGATTTCAGTATAGCGGGGGATCGGGCGGCCGCGACGCGGCCCGACATCGAACGATCGTGCGGATTTTCCCTTACAGGGTTTTGACGGGATTGCGCAGCGCTGAAAGGTCGTCTTCCCCGAGCCAGCGCCACGCGCCCGGCGCCAGGTCGTCCGGCAGCGTGAACCCGCCGATGCTTTCGCGGTGCAGCGCCTCGACGCGATTGCTGGCGGCCGCGACCATGCGTTTCACCTGATGATATTTGCCTTCGAGGACGGTCAGCGCGAGCGCGTGCGTGTCGCGCGCGTCGGCGGCGACCGCCGCGATCGGCTTCGGCTCGCCGTGGAGCTGCACGCCGGCGCGCAGCGCGTCCAGCTGGGCGTCGTCGAGCGGGTGGCGCACGGTGGCGACGTAGGTTTTCGGCACCTTGCGCTTCGGCGACGTGTACGCGTGCACGAACTGGCCGTCGTCGGACAGCAGCAGCAGGCCCGTCGTGTCCTGGTCGAGGCGGCCGACGCATTGCACGCCGCGTGCGACGAGCGGCGCGGGCAGCAGGCTGAACACGCTCGCGTGGTGTTGCGGCTCGCGCGAACACTCGTAGCCTGCCGGCTTGTTGAGCGCGAGATACGCGCGGGCGTGGAACGGCCACGCGGTGTCGTCGACCGTGAACACGAGGCCGTCGGTGTCGAACGACGCGTCGGGGTCGGTCGCGCTCGCGCCCGCGACGGTGACGCGGCCCGTTTCGATCAGGCCGCGGCACTGGCGGCGCGAGCCGAAGCCCTGCGTGTAGAGAATGCTTTCGAGATCCATAGCGCGCGCATTCTATCAAGCCACGCGCCGGCACCGGCACGAACCCGCCCGCGCTGGTAAGCTGCCGGAGCGCCGCGCCGCACGTTTGTTCTTCACGGAAAGTGGACGTCGCATGCAAGGAGCGTCCGGCTTCAGCGTGAAGTCGCGCCACGACGGCGGCAGGCTCGTACCCGGGCTGCCGCCGTCTCCATCCGACACGGAGTTCGCCGCATGAATCCGACGACGCTCGATGCACTCGCCGATTTCCCCCGTCAGCTCGAAGCCCATTTCGCCGCCGTGCCGGACGGCTACGCGCGCTGGACCCCCGACGACTGGAGCGGGATCCCGAGCGAGCATTTCTCGCCGCTCGGGCAGCTCTGCCACGTGCGCGACATCGAAATCGACGGCTACCACGTGCGGCTGCGGCGGATGCTCGACGAAGATCACCCGCTGCTCGTGTCGGTCGACGGCGATGCGCTCGCGCTCGAGCGCCGCTACGACGCCGCGTACGCGTCCGACGTGCTCGCGGCGATTCGCGACGCGCGGCGCGAGACGCTCGACCTCGTGTCGCGCCTCACGCCCGGGCAGTTTGCGCGCACCGGGGAGTTCGAAGGCTACGGCGCGCTGACCGTGCGCGGTCTCGTCCATTACCTGTGCAGCCACGACCAGCAGCATCTGGCCGGCATGCAGTGGCTGCTCGGCAAGATCGACGCGGCGCTGTACGCGCGCTGAACCGCACGGCCCGGCGGCCGTGCATCGTGTCGCGTCGAGCGGATTTCGTCGCGTTCGTCGGTGGGGCAGCCCACCGTTCCGGATGCCTGACTGGATCGTTTTTCTGGATAATTCATCCAGCCGTGCCCGGCTGACCGGCACGTCGCGCGTGCCTACACTCCTAGCTTCATTCAACGCAAACAGGAGTCAACCGTGGCTACTCATACGCTCGCAGACAAGGTCGTCCTGATCGCAGGCGGCGCCAAGAATCTCGGCGGGCTGATCGCCCGGGACCTGGCCGGCCACGGCGCGAAGGCGGTGGCGATTCACTACAACAGCGCGGCATCGCAGGCGCAGGCCGAAGAGACGGCCGCCGCGGTGCGCGCGGCCGGCGCGGAAGCCGCGACGTTCCAGGCCGACCTGACGACGGCCGCCGCGGTCGAGAAGCTGTTCGGCGATGCGAAGCAGCGCTTCGGCAAGATCGACATCGCGATCAATACCGTCGGCAAGGTGCTGAAGAAGCCGTTTACCGAAATCACCGAGGCCGAATATGACGAGATGTTCGCGGTGAACAGCAAGTCGGCGTTCTTCTTCATCAAGGAAGCGGGGCGGCACCTCGAGGATCACGGCAAGCTCGTCACGCTCGTGACGTCGCTGCTCGGCGCCTTCACGCCGTTCTATGCGGCCTACGAAGGATCGAAGGCGCCGGTCGAGCACTTCACGCGCGCGGCGTCGAAGGAGTACGGCGCGCGCGGCATCTCGGTGACGGCGGTCGGGCCCGGCCCGATGGATACGCCGTTCTTCTACCCGGCCGAAGGCGCCGACGCGGTCGCGTATCACAAGACGGCCGCCGCGCTGTCGCCGTTCAGCAAGACGGGCCTCACCGACATCGAGGACGTCGTGCCGTTCATCCGTCATCTCGTGACCGACGGCTGGTGGATCACCGGGCAGACGATCCTGATCAACGGCGGCTATACGACCAAGTAACCGACCCGGTAACGGGCCGTGCCGGCGGTCGTCGTGTGCGCGGCGACCCGCAATGGACCGTTTGCATGGACAATGGACGGGCGCGCGGCCACAACGCCGCGCGCCGTTTCATCTGTGCCGCCGGGATCGGCCGCGACGCGCGGCGCTTGCCGGCCGCGGTCGTCCGAACCCACGTTCTCCGCCTGCCGATGGACAAGCTGGATCAGGTCAGAATCTTCCTTCAGGTTGCCGAGATGGGCAGCTTCATCAAGGCGGCCCACGCACTCGACGTGCCGCGCGCGACCGTGTCGGCCGCCGTCCAGCAGCTCGAGACCGCGCTCGGCACGCGCCTGTTGCACCGTACGACTCGGCAGGTCCAGCTGACTGCCGACGGCGCGCTGCTGCTGGAGCGTGGCCGGCGCCTGCTCGCGGAAGCCGACGAGCTCGACCGGCTGTTCCGGCGTCGCGATCGCGACGTGATCGGGCGGCTGAACGTCGATGCGCCGAGCCGGATCGCGCGCCGCGTGATCGCCCCCGCGCTGCCGTCGCTGTTTCGCCGCTACCCGAAGCTGCAACTGTCGCTCGGCTCGACCGACCGCTCGATCGATCTCGTGCAGGAGGGTGTCGACTGCGCGATCCGGGTCGGGCGGCTCGCGGACAGCAGCCTCGTCGTGCGGCCGCTCGGGCAGTTCGCGCTGATCAATTGCGCGAGCCCCGACTACCTGCGCGAATGCGGCGTGCCCGAGTATCCCGATGCGCTTGCGCACGGGCACTGGGCGATCGGCTATGCGTCGCCGACGACCGGCCGCGAGCTCGGCTGGGAATACTGCGCGGACGGCGGGCGGCATACGCTGACGCTGCCCAGCCGCGTGATCGTCAACAACGCTGAAACCTATATCGCGAGCTGCATCGCCGGCATGGGGCTGATCCAGATTCCGCGCTTCGACGTCGTGCATCTGCTCGACAGCGGGGCGCTGGTCGAGGTGATGCCCGGCCATCGGGCCGCGCCGATGGACGTGTCGGCCGTATATCCGCATCGGCGGCATCGGTCGAGGCGGCTCAATGCGTTCGTCGAGTGGTTCGGCGAGCTGATGGCGGATGCATTGAACGACACGGGCGCGGCCGGCAGCGGCGACTGAAAGCGGCGTCGTGGCCGCAACTGCGGGCCGCCCGCCATTCGCCGGCCGGTGACGCCGATCGATCGGCGTCGGTGCGACGCGGCATGCGCGGTACGTCCGGCACGTGCGGCCATCGCGTCGCGTACTCAGGCGGCGAACTGCCGGGTGCGCCCGGTCGCCCGCACCGCGTCGATCAGCGCGGCGCAGGCGCCGTCGGGCTTCGACGCGAACGCGTAAAAGCGCGCGGCCGGCAACGCCGGCAGGCCGTCATGCGCCCCGCATGCGCGCAGGCCGTCGCGCAGCTGGCTGCGCGCGAGCGCCGTGACCGCGAAGCCGGCCAGCGCGGCCGATATGCAGCCGGCCATGCTGGCGCTTTCGAACAGCACGCGAAACGGCCGCAGCGCGGCGGCGAGCGAGGACACCGCGGCTTCCCGGTACACGCACGGCTCCGGAAACAGCGCGAGCGGCACATCGCCTTCGGTGTCGATTGCCATATCCGACGCGAACGCCCATACCAGTGGTTCTTCCCACAGCAGTTCGCCCGGCGCGTCGACCTGCCTGCATTGCTTGCCGAACACGACGTCGAGCCGGCCCAGCGTCTGCTCGCGCAGCAGTGCCGCGGTGATCCCGACCTTCAGTTCGATCGATGTGCGCGGATGACTGTCGCGAAACGTGCGCAGCACCTGCGGCAACCATGCGCCCGCGAAATCCTCCGACGCGCCGACGCGCAGCCGGCCATGCGCCGGCGCGCCGCGCAGCCTCGCGCGCACTTCGCGCTCCATGTCGACGATGTTGCGCGCGTACGCGTACAGCGTGTCGCCGGCCGGCGTGAGCGCGATGCGGCGCGTCGTGCGCGCGAGCAGCACCGTGCCGGCCGCCTGCTCGAGCCGCTTGATGTGGCCGCTGACCGCGGACGGCGTCAGCGCGAGGCGCTCCGCGGCCGGCGCGAAGCCGCGGCTGTCGACGACTTCGAGGAAGGTACGCAACAGCGCGATGTCGAGCGCGGTCGACGCGGGATCGGTCAGCGGTTCCATCGGTTGATTCACCACGATATTTGAAGAATGAGTCATGATACGCCGCGAATCGTGATGAGAGACGGGCCTACCATCGGGCATTCAGGCTGACCAACCGGAGTGCACATGACCGCTTACCGCTATGCGACGACCGCGTCGCTCGAACTCGCCTATCTCGAATGGAACCCGCGCGGCGAACGCGTGGCCGTGCTGCTGCACGGCTGGCCGGACAGCCCGGTCGGCTGGGAGGCCGTGGCTCGAACGCTGGCCGCACGCGGCTACCGCGTGCTCGCGCCCGCGCTGCGCGGTTTCGCGCCGACCCGCTTTCGCGATTCCGCGACGCCGCGCAGCGGCCGGCTCGCGGCGCTTGGCCGCGACCTGCTCGAATTCATCGACGCGCTCGGCATCGAGCGGCCCGTGCTGGTCGGGCACGACTGGGGTGCGCGCGCGGTTGCGAACGCGTGCGGGTTGCGCGACGGCGCGGCCTCGCATCTGGTGATGCTGTCGGTGGGATACGGCACGAACGACCCGGCCCAGGCGTTGTCGCTGCCGCAGGCGCGCAACTACTGGTACCACTGGTTCCTGGCGACGCCGCGCGGGGAGCAGGCGCTGCGCGACGATCGCCGGGCGTTTGCGCGCCTGATGTGGGATACGTGGTCGCCGGCCGGCTGGTACGACGCATGCGACTTCGACGCGGCCGCGACTGCCTTCGACGGCCCGGACTGGATCGACGTGGTGCTGCACTCGTACCGTTATCGCTGGGGGTTCGTCGACGGCGGGGCCGCGTATGCGGAAGACGACGCGCAACTGACACCCGCACCGGTGCTGTCGGTGCCGACGCTCGTGCTGCACGGCGGCGCGGATTCCTGCAACGGGCCCGAGACTTCGGCCGGGCGCGAGCGGTTCTTCACCGGCCGCTACGAGCGCGCCGTGCTGGACGGTGTCGGGCACTTTCCGCAGCGTGAGGCGCCGGAAGCGGTTGCGGACGCGATCGCGCGGTTCTGCGAGCAACGCTGAACGCGCGGCCGCACCTCGGTGCGCGGTCGATCGAACCGGTCACTCGGTGCGGTGCGGGATGCTGTCCGGGAACGGGTAGGGCGCATGCGGCCCTGGCCAGTCGGGCACGGGCGGCTCGCGCAGCAGGTCGCATCCGCCCAGCATGATCGACAACAGCGCGGCAAGCACGCAGCGGCGGATCGGGCTCGAAAAGAAGAAGCGCGTGGACATGAGCGGCCTCCGTGCTTGCGTGTCCTGATGCTTGGACCGCCGGGGAACGGCGTGCGTTGCGGTGTGCGTGGCGCGCGCAACAAACAAAAAACCAACAAAAAACCCGCGAAGCGGCGAGCTTGCGCGGGTTTCGACAGTGCAGCGCATTGACGCTGCGAAAGACTGGTGCCCAGGGCCGGAATCGAACCGGCACGCCTTGCGGCGGGGGATTTTGAGTCCCCTGCGTCTACCAATTTCACCACCTGGGCTTTGATCCTGGCCGCGCATGCGATTCGTACGGATTGTGCGCGGCGAAACGCGAATTATGGCGGAAAACGGGGCACCGGGCAAGCTGTCCGGCGACCGCCCGTGCGTTACTGGCTCAGATAGACGAATCGGCCCTGCTTCACGATCCCCATCACGCTCGCGCGCTGATCGAGCCCCACGTGATCCTTGTCGCTGGTATTGACGACACCGTTCGGCACGACGAGTTCGTGCGCGCGTTCGAGTTCGCGCCGCAGCGCCGCGCGGAAGCCCGGCGTGCCGGGCTGCGCGGCCTTGAGCGCGCGGCCGACCGCGTCGGCGAGGCGCGGATACACGCCCGCCGCGTCGCCCGCGAACTGTGTGACCGTGCCGGCGCCGTATTTCGCTTCATATGCATCGACGAACGCGAGCGCGGCCTTGCGGGCCGGATGGTCGGCAGGCAGCGTGCGCGCGACGACCACCGGCTGGGTCGGGAACAGCGTCCCGTCGACGTCCTTGCCGCCGAGCTTGATGAATTCCGGCGTGGCGATCCCGTGCGTCTGGTAGATCGCGCCCTTGTAGCCGCGCTCGATCAGCGTGCGTTGCGGCAGCACGGCCGGCGTGCCCGAGCCGGCGATCAGGATCGCGTCGGGCTTCGCGGCGATCAGCTTCAGCGCCTGGCCGGTGACGCTCGCGTCGGTGCGGTTGAAGCGTTCCGTCGCGATCACGCGGATCTTGCGGACTTCCGCGAAGCGCGTGAATTCGTTCAGCCAGCTGTCGCCATAGCTGTCCGCGAAGCCGATGAAGCCGACCGTCTTCACGCCGTGGTTGGCCATGTAGCGCGTCATCACGTCGGCCATCGCGCTGTCGCTCTGCGCCATCTTGAATGCCCAGGTCCGCGCGCCTTCCTGCGGCTCGACGATCGCGCCGGAGCCGACCAGCGTGATCATCGGCGTCTGGGCGGCGGCCACCGCGTCGAGCGCCGCGAGCGCGGCCGGCGTGATGTTCGGCCCGACCACGACGTCGACGCGATCCTCGTCGACCAGCTTGCGGATGTTGCGCACGGCCGCGCCCGGGTCGGACGCGTCGTCGAGCACCGTCACCTGCACCGGCAGCCCGGCGATCGTCTTCGGCCACATCAGGATCGCGTTCTTGCTGGTGATGCCGATCGCGGCGGCCGGGCCGGTCGACGACAGGTCGACGCCGACCTTCAGGTCGGCATGCGCGGCCGCGCAGGCGAGCACGAGGGCGGCGCCGGCGGCGCGGCGCAACAGGGCGGGAAGCATCATGCGGAAATCTCCGTCGGGCAATAAAAAGGGGCGCGATTTGCGCCCCTGTCGTTATACCTGTCTGTCAAAGCTCGTACGATTCGGATTCGCCCTTGAGCGCCTGCTCGATCAGCTTGCGGTTCAGCGTCGGCGACAGCAGCTCGACGAGCGTATACACATAGCTGCGCAGATAGGCACCCTGCTTGAGCGCGACACGCGTCACGTTGCTGCCGAACAGGTGGCCGACCGGAATCAGCCGCAGGTTGCGGTCGCGCTCCGGGTTGAATGCGATGTCGGCCATGATCCCGACGCCCAGGCCGAGTTCGACGTACGTCTTGATCACGTCGGCGTCGATCGCCTCCAGCACGATGTCCGGCGACAGCCCGCGCAGCGCGAACGCATGATTGATCTTCTTGCGGCCGGCGAACGCGTCGTCGTACGTGATCAGCGGGTACTGCGCGAGATCGTCCAGCGTGACCGGCTTGCGTTCGAGCAGCGGATGGTCGGCCGGCACCACGGCCGCGTGATGCCACTGGAAGCAGGGCAGCGACACGAGTTCCTTGTAGTCGGCGATCGCCTCGGTCGCGATCGCGAGATCGGCCTGGTCGTGGATCACCATCTCGGCGACCTGCGTCGGGCTGCCCTGCAGGATCGACAGGTGCACCTTCGGGAAGCGCTTCTTGAACTCGGCGATCGCGGCCGGCAGCGAGTAGCGGGCCTGCGTGTGGGTGGCGGCGATCGTCAGGTTGCCCTGATCCTGCGCCGCGTAATCTTTTCCGACCCTTTTGAGGCTTTCAACTTCCTGCAGGATCCGCTCGACCGATGCGAGGATGATCCTGCCCGGCTCGGTGAGCGAGCGCACGCGCTTGCCGTGCCGCGTGAAGATCTCCACGCCGAGCTCGTCCTCGAGCTCGATGATCGCCTTCGACACCCCCGGTTGCGACGTGTAGAGCGCCTTGGCGGCCTCGGTGAGGTTGAAATTCTGCCGGACGGCCTCGCGCACGAAGCGAAATTGGTGCAGGTTCATTTATAACCCTTCCGCATATCAACAGAATTTTTTAGTCGTTTGAAATATAAGGCGAGTTTATTACGATTCACCGGAGTTTTTCAAATATGGATATCTGTTTTCGTCATTAGCAATCCAGCCGGGCCGCGCAAGGCCGGCGATGGCGGCGGAACGGAGATTCGGGCGCGACGTGGCTAGGACGTCGCGCGGTCACCACGAAAACCCCTGGGGTCCCCGAATGTATCAGTACGACCAATACGACCAGACGATCGTCGACGAGCGTGTCGCGCAGTACCGCGATCAGGTGCGCCGCCGGCTGTCGGGCGAGTTGAGCGAAGAAGAATTCCGTCCGCTGCGCCTGCAGAACGGCCTGTACATGCAGCGCCACGCGTACATGCACCGCATCGCGATTCCGTACGGCAACCTGCGCAGCGACCAACTGCGGATGCTGGCGCGCATCGCCCGCGAACACGACCGCGGCTACGGCCACTTCTCGACCCGCTCGAACATCCAGTTCAACTGGATCCAGCTCGAGGAAACGCCGGAGATCCTCGCGAAGCTCGCGTCGGTGCAGATGCACGGCATCCAGACCTCGGGCAACTGCATCCGCAACATCACGGCGGACCAGTTCGCGGGCGTCGCCCAGGACGAGGAAATCGATCCGCGTCCGTGGTCGGAAATCCTGCGCCAGTGGTCGACGTTCCATCCCGAATTCGCGTGGCTGCCGCGCAAGTTCAAGATCGCGGTGTCGGGCTCGACGCACGACCGCGCGGCCGTGCAGATCCACGATCTCGGCGTGTACCTGAAGAAGAACGCGCAGGGCGAGGTGGTCGCGAGCATCCTCGCGGGCGGCGGCCTCGGCCGTACGCCGATCATCGGCGCGGTGATCAAGGAAGACCTGCCGTGGCAGCACCTGCTCACCTATTGCGAAGCCGTGCTGCGCGTATACAACCGCTACGGCCGCCGCGACAACTTGTACAAGGCGCGTATCAAGATCCTCGTGAAGGCGCTGTCGCCCGCGAAGTTCGCGCAGCAGGTCGAGGAAGAGTGGCAGCACCTGAAGGACGGCCCGTCGACGCTCACGCAGGCGGAAGTCGACCGCGTGTCGCAGTACTTCCAGCCGCCCGTCTACGAGAAGCTGGCCGATACCGACGCGTCGTTCGAACAGCACCTGCTCGAGAACAAGGCGTTCGCGCGCTGGGTCGAGCGCAACGTCGCGCCGCACAAGGTGCCGGGCTATGCCGCGGTCACGCTGTCGCTGAAGGACCACCGCGTCGCCCCCGGCGACGCGACCGACGCGCAGATGGACCTGGTGGCCGACTGGGCAGACGCGTACTCGCTTGGCGAACTGCGCGTGTCGCACGAGCAGAACCTGATCCTCGCGAACGTGAAGAAGCGCGACCTGTTCACGGTGTGGGAAAAGGCGAAGGCGGCCAGCTTCGCGACGCCGAACGTCGGCCTGCTGACCGACATCATCGCGTGCCCGGGCGGCGATTTCTGCTCGCTCGCGAACGCGAAGTCGATCCCGATCGCGCTGGCGATCCAGCAGCGTTTCGAAGATCTGGACTACGTGTACGATCTCGGCGACCTGTCGCTGAACATTTCCGGTTGCATGAACTCGTGCGGTCATCATCACGTGGGCAACATCGGCATCCTCGGCGTCGACAAGGACGGTGCCGAGTGGTACCAGGTGTCGCTCGGCGGCGAGCAGGGCACGGGCCGCAACGGCGCGCGCCTCGGCCGCGTGATCGGGCCGTCGTTCTCCGCGGAGGAAGTGCCGGGCGTGATCGCGAAGCTGATCGACACGTTCGTCGAGGCACGCATCGACGGCGAGCGCTTCATCGACACGTACGACCGCATCGGCATCGCTCCGTTCAAGGAGCGCGTGTATGCGGCGCGCCAGGCAGTCAACGCGTAACCAACCGGGTAGAAGGAATTTGCAGATGGCTTCGATTATCAAGAACCGCGCAGTGATCGACGACGCATGGCAGGTCGTGCGCGCGGCGGAAGACGGTGCGCTGCCCGCGGTCGACGCATTGCCGGCCGGCAAGGTGCTGGTGCCGTTCACCCTGTGGCAGGCCGAGCGCGCGGCGCTCGTCGCCGCGAAGACGAAGGACGAACTCGGCGTGTGGCTCGCGCCGGACAGCGAGCCGGCCGATCTCGTGGCCGACTTCGGTGCGATCTCGCTGATCGCCGTCGATTTCCCGCGCTTCGCGGACGGCCGCGGCTACAGCATCGCGCGCCTGCTGCGCGAGCGCCACGGCTGGACCGGCGAGCTGCGCGCGATCGGCGACGTGCTGCGCGACCAGCTGCTGTACATGTCGCGTTGCGGCTTCGACGCGTTCGCGGTGCGTGCCGACAAGGACATCCACGATGCACTGAACGCGTTCGGCGAATTCACGCAGCGTTACCAGGGCGCATTCGACGAGCCGGCGCCGCTGTTCCGCCGCCGCGCGGCCGCGGCCGACGCGAAGGTGAGCGCATGAGCGCCGCGACCGCACTGACGCCCGAACTGGCCGCGAAGGTCGAGCGCCTCGACGCGCTGCTCGCGCAGATCGGTGCGCGCCACGAGAAGGTGAAGTTCGCGAGCAGCCTCGCCGCGGAAGACATGCTGCTCACGCACGCGATCCTGTCGAAGGGCGTGTCGATCGGCATCTTCTCGCTGAACACCGGCCGCCTGCATGCGGAAACGCTGGGCATGATCGACCGCGTGCGCGAGCGCTACGGCTACGAGATCGAGCAGTTTCATCCGCAGCAGGACGCGGTCGACCAGTACGTCGCCGAGCACGGCCTGAACGCGTTCTACGAAAGCGTCGAGCTGCGCAAGTCGTGCTGCCACATCCGCAAGGTCGAGCCGCTGAACCGCGCGCTGGCCGACGTCGGCGCATGGGTCACGGGCCAGCGTCGCGAGCAGTCGGTCACGCGTGCGGAGCTGCACGAGGAAGAACAGGACGAAGCGCGCGGGATCGCGAAGTACAACCCGCTCGCCGACTGGACGGAAGCCGACGTGTGGGCGTACCTGAAGGCGTTCGACGTGCCGGTCAATCCGCTGCACGCGCGCGGCTATCCGAGCATCGGCTGCGAGCCGTGTACGCGCGCGATCCGCCCCGGCGAGGACAGCCGGGCGGGCCGCTGGTGGTGGGAGTCGCGCGATACGAAGGAATGCGGGCTGCACATCACGATCACGCCGATTCCCGCGAACGCCGAAGCCGGCGCCGCGCACTGAAAGCCGACAAGAAACCGAATATTGCGCCGCCCGCGACAGCGGGCGGCACGAACCCAGAAGAGAAGGACTGAAATCATGAGCACGACGCTCGAGCAATCCGCCTTTGCCCCGCCCACCGGTGCCGACGACCGCATGGGCCACCTCGACTGGCTCGAAGCCGAGTCGATCCACATCCTGCGCGAACTCGTTGCCGAATGCAGCAAGCCGGCGCTGTTGTTCTCGGGCGGCAAGGACTCGGTCGTCGTGCTGCACCTCGCGCTGAAGGCGTTCGGCCTCGGCGCGAACCGCAAGACGACGCTGCCGTTCCCGCTCGTGCACATCGACACGGGCCACAACTACGAGGAAGTGATCGACTTCCGCGACCGCCGCGCGCAGGAGCTCGGCGCCGAGCTGGTGGTCGGCCACGTCGAGGATTCGATCAAGCGCGGCACGGTCGTGCTGCGCCGCGAAACCGATTCGCGCAACGCCGCGCAGGCCGTCACGCTGCTCGAGACGATCGAACAGCACGGCTACACGGCGCTGATCGGCGGCGCGCGCCGCGACGAAGAGAAGGCACGCGCGAAGGAGCGGATCTTCTCGTTCCGCGACGAATTCGGCCAGTGGGATCCGAAGGCGCAGCGCCCGGAACTGTGGAGCCTGTACAACGCACGCCTGCACAACGGCGAGCACCTGCGCGTGTTCCCGATCTCGAACTGGACGGAACTCGACGTGTGGCAGTACATCGCGCGCGAGAACCTCGAACTGCCGTCGATCTACTACGCGCACCAGCGCGAGATCGTGCGCCGCAACGGGCTGCTCGTGCCGGTCACGCCGCTCACGCCGATGCGTGACGGCGAGACGAGCGAACTCGCGCAGGTGCGCTTCCGCACGGTCGGCGACATCAGCTGCACGTGCCCGGTCGAGAGCGACGCGGACGACGTCGAGAAGATCATCGCCGAGACGGCGGTGACCGAGATCACCGAACGCGGCGCGACCCGGATGGACGACCAGGCATCCGAAGCCGCGATGGAACAGCGCAAGAAGCAAGGTTATTTCTGAAGCACACGAGGACATTCACATCATGAGCATCATCGAGAACACCGAAGACCTCGGCGTGTTGCGTTTCATCACCGCGGGCAGCGTCGACGACGGCAAGAGCACGCTGATCGGCCGCCTGCTGTACGACAGCAAGGCCGTGCTGTCCGACCAGCTGTCCGCGCTGTCGCGCGCGAAGAACAAGCGCACCGTCGGCGACGAGATCGACCTCGCGCTGCTGACGGACGGGCTCGAAGCCGAGCGCGAGCAGGGCATCACGATCGACGTCGCCTACCGCTATTTCGCGACCGCGAAGCGCAAGTTCATCATCGCCGACACGCCGGGCCACGAGCAGTACACGCGCAACATGGTGACGGGCGCATCGACCGCGCATGCGGCGATCATCCTGGTCGACGCGACGCGCGTGACGATCGAGAACGGCGTCGCGGAACTGCTGCCGCAAACGAAGCGCCACAGCGCGATCGTGAAGCTGCTCGCGCTGCAGCACGTGATCGTCGCGATCAACAAGATGGACCTGATCGACTACAGCGAAGCGCGCTTCAACGAGATCCGCGACGCGTACGTCGCGCTCGCGAAGCAGCTCGGCCTGAAGGACGTGCGTTTCGTGCCGGTGTCGGCGCTGAAGGGCGACAACATCGTCGGCGCGAGCGAGCGCATGCCGTGGTACGCGGGCGAACCGCTGCTCGACGTGCTCGAATCGCTGCCGGTCGAGACGCAGGCGCATGACGCGCTGCGCTTCCCGGTGCAGTGGGTCGCACGCCAGGACGGCAGCTCGGCCGACGATTTCCGCGGCTACATGGGCCGGATCGAATCGGGCGAGGTGAAGGTCGGTGACGAAATCGTCGTGCTGCCGTCGAACCGCACCGCGACGGTCGCCGAGATCATCGCGCCGGTGCCGGGCGGCACGGCGGCGGTTGCGCACGCGTTCGCGGGCCAGACGGTGACGATTCGCCTCGCGGAAGACGTCGACGTGTCGCGCGGCGACATGTTCGTCACGACCGCCGAGACGGTCGCGCCGGCGAAGAAGCTCGAGGCGGACCTGTGCTGGTTCGACGAGACGCCGCTGTCGCCGCAGCGCAAGTACCTGCTGAAGCAGACCACGAGCACGGTGTTCGCGAAGATCGGCGCGGTCAAGGAAGTGCTCGACGTGCATACGCTGTCGCACGCGACCGACCGCCAGGAACTGAAGATGAACGACATCGGCCGCGTCGCGCTGACGCTGCAGAAGCCGATCGTCTGCGACACCTACGATGCGCACCCGGGCACGGGCGCGTTCGTGCTGATCGACGAGGCGACGCACCACACGGTCGCCGCCGGCATGATTCGGGCGTTCTCGGCGTAACGGGCTTAACCGGCGGTCAGCGCCGCCCTCGCGGCGGCGCGGGCCGGCCGCCGTCCGCACGAGCAGGACCCCAAGCGAAGCGACAAACATGGGCAAGGTATATCTGATCGGAGCAGGGCCGGGCGCCGCGGACCTCATCACGGTGCGCGGCATGCGGCTGCTCGAGCAAGCCGACGTCGTGCTGCACGACGCGCTCGTCGAGCCGGCGATGCTCGACTACGCACCGAACGCGCACAAGATCGCGGTCGGCAAGCGTTGCGGGCAGCGTTCGACCGCGCAGCATTTCATCAACAAGCAAATCGTCGACGCGGCGCGCGAGCACGCGTGCGTGGTGCGCCTGAAGGGCGGCGACCCGATGCTGTTCGGTCGCGCCGAAGAGGAAATGCGCGCGCTCGAAGCGGCGGGCATCGATTTCGAGGTCGTGCCGGGCATCACCGCGGCGCTGGCCGGCGCGGCGACGCTGAAGCGCTCGCTGACGTTGCGCGGCGTGTCGCGCAGCGTCGCGTTCGCGACGCACAGCCGCGCACCGGGCAGCGACGAGATTCGCGAGGCCGCGCGCGCCGATTCGATCGTCTACTACATGGGCCGCGACAGTGCGCCGGGCATCGCGCAGGAACTGATCGACGCGGGCCGTGCGAGCGCGACGCCGGTGGCGATCGTCGAGGCTTGCAGCACCGCGCGCGAGCGCACGCTGACGCTGACGCTCGGGCAGATGGCGGCGGGCGGCGCGCAGGCGTGGCTCGACCCGGCGGAGCCGAGCCTGCTGATGATCGGCGATGCGTTCGCCGAACGCGTGCGGCGCGTGAAAGAGGGCGCTGCGTTGCAGGATGCGGCCTGAGTCGAACGTGCGATCCGCAGGAAAAAAAGCGCCGGCTTCCGAAGCCGGCGCTTTTTTCTTTGGGCTCGCCGCTTCGGCCAGCGATCCGCTTACGCGTCGCGGCCGAGCTGGTCGATGCAGTAGCGCGCGATCGCATCGAGCACGCCGTCGTCTTCCCCGACGGCCGTCGCGCAACGGATCTCGACGCCCGGATGCGTGGCGCGGCATGCATCGACGAGCTGCGGCAGGTCGCGGCGGACATGCCCGCCCTGACCGAAGAACACGGGCACCACGGTGATGCGCGTGCAGCCGGCCGCGACTTGCGCGGCGACGGCCGTATCGAGCGATGGCGTCATCAGTTCGAGAAACGCGAGCGACACGTGCGGAGCAGGGGAGCCGGCCCCGCGCAGCCGCGCGGCGAGCCGCTCGAACGGCTCGGCCCAGCGCGGATCGCGTGCGCCGTGGCCGAACAGGACGATGCCGTGCGAACTCATGTCGAAGCCTCCGTCGTGACGGCGCTCAGTGCCGGTCGACCCACTTGAGCGCGAACAGGCCGAGCGCGAGATAGATGAGGCCCGGCGTCGCCGCGGTCAGCGGCGCGGGCCAGGTGTTCAGCGTGCCGATGTGCGAGAACAGCGTGTTGAGCAGCTGGAAGCTCATGCCGAGCATGATGCCGCCGAACACCTTCACGCCGACCACGCCGGCTCGCGTGTGCAGGTACGCGAACGGCAGCGACAGCACGAGCATCACGAACACCGCGAACGGGTAGAGCAGCTTGCGCCACAGCGCGATGTCGTAGCGCTGCGTGTCCTGCTGGTTTTCGCGCAAGTGCTGGATGTAGCGGAACAGGTTGATGAGCGACATCCGTTCCGGCGACACGAGCAGCACCGACAGGATCTGCGGCGTCAGGTCCGAGCGCAGCCGGTATTCGGGCAGCGTCACCTGCTGCGACCGGTACACGGGGTTCAGCGCGTCTGCCGGTGCGCCGCCGATCGGCTTGATCGGCGTCAGTTCGGTTTCCGTGACGCCCTTGAGCAGCCAGTGGCCGGGCGGCTCGTAGCGGCCCGTCTGCGCGATCCGCACGTTCTGCAGCTGGAATTTCGAGTCGAACTCGTAGATGCGCACGTTGCTGATCGTCGAGTCGGGCGACAGGCTGCCGACGTTCACGAAGCGCGTGACCTGCTCGCCGTTCTCGCGGGCCGCGAGCGTGTCCTTCACCCATACGCCCGACTGGAAGTTCGACGACACCGACGCGCCGAGCGCCTGCAGCCGCACGCGTTCGGACAGCTGGTCGGCGTACGGGCCGACGAATTCGCCGATCAGGTAGGTGATGATGACGAGCGGCACGCCGATCTTCAGCAGCGAGCGCAGCGCCTGGTTGGTCGCGAGGCCCGACACGCGGAAGATCGTGAATTCCGAGTTCGCGGCCATCTGCGCGAACACGTAGATCGCGCTGATCAGCGCGGCGACCGGGATGATCTCGTAGAAGCGCGACGGGGTCTGCAGCGCGACGCGCAGCACCGCGTAGCCGAACTTGTAGTTGCCGTGCCCGACCGAGTTCAGTTCGCTGATCAGGTCGAAGAAGAAGAACAGGCCCGAGAACGCGAACAGGATGAAGATGAACGTGACGTAGATCTGCCGCGCGAAGTATTTTTCATAGAGCCGCATCGATCATGCTCCCGAGCGGCCGAACAGCGCGCGTGTAAACAGCGGACGATTGCGCACGCGCAACCAGAAGATGAACGCGACGATCGCCGCGACGACCAGGTGCAGGCCGACGAGTCCGACGCCGAACGACATCTTGCCCTGCTCGATCTGTGCCTGCACGACGTTCAGCAGGTTCGAGTACGTCAGGTAGATCAGCACGGCCATCACGAGGTTGATCGTGCGGCTGCGGCGCGGGTTCTGGTACGACAGCGGAATGCCGAGCACCATCAGGTTGATCGCGATCAGCGGCAGCCCCGCGCGCCACGCGAATTCCGCGAGGTTGTCGCGCGTCGGGTTGCGCAGCAGGTCCGGTGTCGGCGTGCTGTTGGTGGTCGGCACGTTGGTGACCGGGGTGCTCGTGATCTTCACGCCGTAGCGCTGGAACTCCATGATCTTGAAGTTCGGCTGGCCGGGCGTGCCGTCGTAGCGGCGGCCGTCTTCCAGTACGACGAAGCGATCGCCGTCCTTCGTTTCCGTGTGGCCGGTGTGCGACACGACGACGTTGACCTTGCCGTTCTCAGTCGACGTGACGAACACGTTCTGCACCTTGCTCTGGTCCGGCGACATCTTCTCGATGAAGAACACGCGATGGTTCGAGGCCGATTCGCGGAACTGGCCCGGCGCGAGCAGCGAGATCTCGTCGCGCTGCTGGAAGCGCGCCTTGATCATCTTGCTCTGCTGGTTCGACCACGGCCAGCCGACGAACGCGAAGAACGCGATCAGCAGGACGATCGGCGTGGCGAACACGCCGATCGGCTTGATCAGGCGCGTGAGGCTCACGCCGGATGCAAGCCAGACCACCATTTCGGAGTCCCGGTACCACCGGGTCAGCACGAACAGGATCGACACGAACAGCGTGACGACGAGCATCACGGCGAGGTAGCCGATCACGGTCAGGCCGATCAGCACGAGCACGTCGCGCGGATCGATTTCGCCGGACGCGGCATAGCCGACGATGCGGATCATCATCGTCGTGAGCATGATCGTGAGCAGCACCATGAACACGGCGCCAGCCGTATACGCAAGCTCGCGCTGGAGGGAGCGTTCGAAGATCATTCTTGATGAGAAGAGGGCGGGAGGCTGCGCACGCGTGGTGGAGCGCTCGCGCCGCCACGGGAAAAATAGCGGATAATTGCGGCTTTCATCCTTAGCCCAGATTTTATCCGAGGACAAGCGCGATGGACTTTAGCATAAAAGGCTGTGATTGGAGCAAAGGCGAAGCCAAGGGGTTCCTGACCGGGAAGTCCGACTGCATCGTGCTCGGCATCTTCGAGGCGCAGACTCTCTCGGGCGCGGCGCTCGACATCGACACGGCCACCAAGGGGCTGATCTCGCGCGTGGTGAAGGCCGGCGACATGGACGGCAAGCGCGGCAAGACGCTGTTTCTGCACGAAGTGTCGGGCATCGGCGCATCGCGCGTGCTGCTCGTCGGCCTCGGCAAGCAGGATGCTTTCAATCAGAAAGCCTACAACGACGCAGTGACGGCCGCATGGCGCGCGCTGCTCGCGACCAAGGTCGGCCAGGTCACGTTCTCGCTCGCGCAGCTGCCGGTCGACGAGCGCAGCTCCGACTGGGGTGTGCGTGCGGCGATTCTCGCGCTGCGCAACGAGACCTACCGCTTCACGCAGATGAAGAGCAAGCCGGAACCGGCGTCGCACACGCTCAAGCGCGTCGTGTTCAGCGTCGATCCGGCCGATGAGAAGGCCGCGAAACTGGCGGTCAAGCAGGCCGTCGCGCTGGCGAACGGGATGGACCTCACGCGCGACCTCGGCAACCTGCCGGGCAACGTGTGCACGCCGACCTATCTCGGCAACACCGCGAAGAAGATCGCGAAGGATTGGGGTCTGAAGGTCGAGGTGCTCGGCCTGAAGCAGATCCAGGCGCTCAAGATGGGCTCGTTCCTGTCGGTCGCGCGTGCGTCGGTCGAGCCGCCGCAATTCATCGTGCTGCACTACCAGGGCGCCGCCGCGAAGGCCGCACCGGTCGTGCTGGTCGGCAAGGGCATCACGTTCGACACGGGCGGCATCTCGCTGAAGCCGGGCGAGGGCATGGACGAGATGAAGTACGACATGTGCGGCGCGGGTTCGGTGCTCGGCACGATGCGTGCGGTCGCCGAAATGGGCCTGAAGATCAACGTCGTCGCGATCGTGCCGACCTGCGAGAACATGCCGGGCGGCAACGCGACCAAGCCGGGCGACATCGTCACGAGCATGAAGGGGCTGACGATCGAGGTGCTCAACACCGACGCCGAGGGCCGCCTGATCCTGTGCGACGCGCTCACGTATGCGGAGCGCTTCAAGCCGGCCGCGGTGATCGACGTGGCGACGCTCACGGGCGCCTGCGTGATCGCGCTCGGCGCCCACAACAGCGGCCTGTTCTCGAAGGACGACGCACTCGCGGGCGAACTGCTCGACGCATCGCGCGAAGCGAACGATCCGGCATGGCGCATGCCGCTCGACGACGAGTACCAGGATCAGCTGAAGTCGAATTTCGCGGACATCGCGAACATCGGCGGGCGTCCGGCCGGTGCCGTGACGGCGGCGTGCTTCCTGTCGCGCTTCACCGACAGCTATCCGTGGGCGCACCTGGACATCGCCGGCACCGCATGGAAGGGTGGCGCGGCGAAGGGCGCGACCGGCCGTCCGGTGCCGCTGCTCGCGCAGTTCCTGATCGACCGCGCCGGCCAGTGATGGCAGGTCTCACGACGATGCGGGTACGCGGGCAATGACGCGAATCGATTTCCATTCGAACGTCGGCGATTCGCTCGCGTACGCATGCCGGCTGCTGCGCAAGGCCTACCTGGCCGGGCAGCCGGTCGTCGTGCTCGCGGAGCCCGCGCGCCTGCGCGCGCTCGACGAGCGGCTCTGGACGTTCTCGCCGCTCGATTTCATTCCGCACTGCGGCGTCGACAGCGCGCACGCGGCGGGCACGCCGATCGTGCTGGCCGCCGATCTCGACCAGGCGCCGCATCATCATGTGCTGCTGAACCTCGGCGCGGCCGTACCCGCGCAGTTCGCCCGCTTCGAGCGCCTGCTCGAAGTGGTCGGCAATGCGCCGGACGAGCTGGCCGCGGGCCGCGACCGCTACCGCTTCTATCGCGATCGCGGCTACGCGCTGAACAACTACAAGCAGGGCAGTTAGCCGAAACCGTCGACGGAGCGTTCCCGTGACACAAGCCGAATCCTCTTCGATCCCGACGCTGACCGACGTGCTGGTGCCGGGCAAGCCGGTGCCGGCGCGTTCGTCCGCGGCCGACGCGCCGCCGCACGACGTTGCCGCGGTGCCGGTGCTGACCGACGTGCTGGTATCAGGCCATCCGGCTCGGGCGTCCGCCGCGCCGGAGCAGCCGGCCACCGACCCCGAATTCGTGGTGGTCGAGCCGGTGCCGACGCCGGACATCCCGACCGTCGAATTGCCGGGCGACAGCGATGCGCCGGCGCAACCCGGTGCCGCGGGGCACGTCGTCGCCGAAGAGTCGGCTGCGGCGCAGGCGCCGCTGCGCTCCGCACTGGCCGCCGAAGACGAAGATGCGCAGCAGGCCGGCGTTGCCGCGATGCCGCGCGATGCTGGCGAAGCGATGCTGTCCCACGCGATTGCACCGGCTGTCGGCGGGCTGGCTACCGCTCAACTCACCGGCGCGTCGCATCCGGACTCGCATGTAGCCGCCGCGCTGACGGCGGAGGACACGCAGCATATCGCCGAGCGTCTGCGCAATCGGCTGACGAATTATCTGACCGGGGAAGGGCGCGAGGCCATCGAGGCCCGCTGTCGCGACGCGTTGCACGACCATACGGCCTGGCTCGTCGGCCAGATCACGCGCGAAGTGGCGCTGGCGCTCGAAACCGAAGTGATGGAGTGGGTTCGCGACGCGGTCGATGCGGAGATCGCCCGCCGCCGGACCGGTCATTCAGGCTGAGCCCGCCGCACGTTTCGTGCGCAGGGGCCGCGGGCGCGGCTCCAGTCATCGTCACTGACGATTGCCGGCCGGTTGCAACGATAAGCGCGGAACGCTGCCGGGCGCAAGGCGCGGCGCGCGGTGCACGCATCCGGTCGTCCGGTTCAGCGCAGCGACAGCACCCATTGCGAGAGCGTGTGCGCTTCTGCGCTCGTCAACTGCGTATTGGCGGGCATCGGCACGCCACCCCACACCCCGACGCTTCCTTTCACGATCGATTGCGCGAGGTAATCGAGAGCATCTGCGCGTGCCGCGTACTTGCCGGCGATGTCGTGGAACGACGGGCCCATCAGCGGCTTGCCGACCGCATGGCAGGCCATGCAGTTCTTGCGCTGCGCGAGCGCGAACCCGTCGCCGGCCGGGTCGGCGTGTGCCGCCGCCGCGCTGCCGGTCAGCAGCGCCACGAGCAGCGCGCGCAATATCGTCTGTTTCATGCGATTCTCCGCCGGCGGAGACGGCCGGCTTCACGGTCCGCGCATTATAAAAGCAAAGGGAAAGCGCGTTCTGCGCGTTTCCCCGGCGGCCGTTCGCAATGGGGTCGCATGGCCCGCGCGCCGCATCAGCCGGTGACGGCGCCCTGGTTCGCCGGACGCGCGAGGGCCGCGAACTTGGCGAGCACGCCGCGCGTGTAGCGCGGCGCCGGCTGCTTCCACGCGGCGCGCCGGCGCGCGAGCTCCGCATCGTCGACGTTCAGCTGCAGCACCAGCCGGTGCGCATCGATCGTGATCGAGTCGCCTTCCTGCACGAGCGCGATCGTGCCGCCGACGAACGCTTCAGGCGCGACGTGCCCGACCACCATCCCCCAGGTGCCGCCCGAGAAGCGGCCGTCGGTGATGAAGCCGACCGATTCGCCGAGCCCCTTGCCGATGATCGCCGACGTCGGCGCGAGCATTTCCGGCATGCCGGGGCCGCCCTGCGGGCCGAGATAGCGCAGCACCAGCACGTCGCCCGCGCGGATCCGGTCGCCGAGGATCGCGTCCATCGCGCTTTGCTCGTCGTCGAACACGCGCGCCGGGCCCGTGATTACCGGGTTCTTCAGGCCGGTGATCTTTGCCACCGCGCCGTCTTCCGCGAGATTGCCCTTCAGGATCGCGAGATGGCCTTCCTGGTACAGCGCGCGATCGATCGGGAAGATCACCTTCTGGTCCGCGCGCGGCACGCCCGGCACGTCCTTCAGCTCCTCGGCGAGCGTGCGGCCGGTGATCGTCATGCAGCCGCCGTGCAGCAGCCCCGCATCGAGCAGGATCCGCAGCACCTGCGGGATGCCGCCGGCCTGGTGCAGGTCGGTCGCGACGTACTGGCCCGACGGCTTCAGGTCGCAGATCACCGGCACGCGCTTGCGGATGCGCTCGAAGTCGTCGATCGTCCAGTCGACCTCGGCCGCGTGCGCGATCGCGAGATAGTGCAGCACCGCATTGGTCGAGCCGCCGGTCGCCATGATCAGCGATACCGCGTTCTCGATCGACGCCTTGGTGATGATGTCGCGCGGCTTCAGGTCGCGCTTCACGGCCTCGACCAGCACGCGTGCCGATTCGGCGGCCGAATCGACCTTCTCCTGATCGGGGTTCGCCATCGTCGACGAGTACATCAGCGACATGCCGAGCGCCTCGAACGACGAGCTCATCGTGTTCGCGGTGTACATCCCGCCGCACGAGCCCGATGTCGGGCACGCGTTCTTCTCGACCCCTTCGAAATCTTCCTGCGACATCCGGCCCGCGGTGAACTCGCCGACTGCCTCGAACGACGACACGATCGTCAGGTCGCGGCCCTTCCAGTGGCCCGGGCGGATCGTGCCGCCGTACACGTAGATGCCCGGCACGTTCAGGCGCGCGAGCGCGATCATCCCGCCCGGCATGTTCTTGTCGCAGCCGCCGACCACCACCACGCCGTCCATCCACTGGCCCTGTACGCAGGTCTCGATGCAGTCGGCGATCACCTCGCGCGACACCAGCGAGTACTTCATCCCCTCGGTGCCCATCGACATGCCGTCCGAGATCGTCGGCGTGCCGAAGATCTGCGGGTTGGCATCGGCCGACTTCACCGCCGCGACGGCGGCATCGGACAGCCGCTGCAGGCCCGAGTTGCACGGCGTGATCGTCGAGTGGCCGTTCGCGATGCCGATCATCGGCTTGTCGAAATCGTCCTTCTGGTAGCCGAGGGCGTAATACATCGAGCGGTTCGGCGAACGGGCCACGCCTTGCGTGATGTGCTTCGAGCGACGGTTGTACGGCATGGGGGACTCCATCGTTGTATTGGCGACGCCCGCGATCGGCGCACCGGTTCGGATCAATCAAGCATGGAGTTTCCGGTTTGGGATGTCCAATATATTATTTGTCGCTTATTAAGTCTTTTTGCGAATGAGTGAGAGATGGCCGAACCGACGCCGGACCTGCGCCAGTGGCGCTATTTCGTGACCGTGGCCGACGAGCGCCATTTCGGCCGCGCGGCCGAGCGCCTGTCGATGACGCAGCCGCCGCTGTCGCAGGCGATCCGGGCGCTGGAGGACACGCTCGGCGTCGCGCTGTTCGCGCGCACCAAGCGCTCGGTCGCGCTGACGGCGGTCGGTGCGGCGCTGTTGCCCGACGTGCGCCGGCTGCTCGCGTCGGCCGACGCGCTGCCGCCGCTCGCACGGCGCCTCGCGCGCGGCGAAGCCGGTTCGCTGTCGCTCGCGTTCGTGTCGACCGCCGATTACGGGCTGCTGCCGTCGCTGCTGCGCGCGTTCGGCGCGCGTTATCCGCAAGTGCGGCTGCAGCTCGCGGAAGCGACGAGCGACGTGCAGATCGACGAGCTCGTCGCGGGCCGCATCGACGCGGGGCTCGTGATTCCGCCGGTGCCGCCGCGTCACGCGGCCGGGCTGTCGTACCTGCCGGTCGTGCGCGAGCCGCTGGTGGTCGCGATGCCGGCGGCCGCGGCGCACGGCGTGTCCGAAGACGAACCCGTGCATCTGGCCGACCTGGCCGCGCTGCCGCTCGTGATCTTCCCGCGCCGTTTGGCGCCCGGCTTTTATGACATCATTACGGGCTGCTACGGCGCGGCGGGGGAAACCCCGCGCATCGGCCAGGAGGCGATCCAGATGCAGACGATCGTCAGCCTCGTGTCGGCCGGCATGGGTGTCGCACTGGTGCCGCAGTCGCTGCGTAACCTGCGGCGCACCGGCGTGGTCTACCGGCCGCTCGCCGGCGACGCGCCGGTCGTCGAAACCGGCCTCGTGTGGCGCACGGGCGACGTCAGCCCCGTGCTCGCCGGCTTCATCGACGTCGTGCGCGCGCAGGGGCTCGCCACGTGACGCGAACGATGGCGCGCCGGCGCCGTCCAATGCGCGGTGCGGCGCCGGTGCGAGCGCCGTACCGCATTCGAAAACTTCATCGCTAACCCATGATCATTCACCCGAATTTCGACCCCGTAGCGATCCACCTCGGGCCGCTGGCCGTGCGCTGGTACGGCCTCATGTATCTCGTCGGCTTCATCGCGGCGATCGTCGTCGGCCGGATCCGCCTGAAGCTGCCGCACGTCGCGGCGCAGGGCTGGACCGCGAAGGACATCGACGACATGATGTTCTACGGCGTGCTCGGCACCGTGCTTGGCGGCCGGCTCGGCTACGTGCTGTTCTACAAGGCCGACTTCTACTTCTCGCATCCGCTCGACGTGTTCAAGGTGTGGGAAGGCGGGATGTCGTTCCACGGCGGCTTCCTCGGCGTGACGCTCGCGATGGCGCTGTTCGCATGGCAGCGCAAGCGCCACTGGCTGCAGGTCACCGACTTCGTCGCGCCGATGGTGCCGACCGGGCTCGCGGCCGGGCGGCTCGGCAACTTCATCAACGGCGAGCTGTGGGGCCGCGTGACCGATCCGAACGCGCCGTGGGCGATGCTGTTCCCGGGCGCGATGCGCGATGACGCGGCATGGCTGCCGAAGCATCCGGCGCTCGTCGAGAAGTGGCATCTGGCCGACGTGTTCATGCAGTACCAGATGCTGCCGCGCCATCCTTCGCAGCTCTACGAAATCGCGCTCGAAGGCATTGCGCTGTTCTTCGTGCTGTTCTTCTTCTCGCGCAAGCCGCGGCCGATGGGTGCGATCTCCGCGCTGTTCCTGATCGGTTACGGGCTCGCGCGTTTCACGGTCGAATTCGCGCGCGAACCGGACGACTTCCTCGGCCTGCTCGCGCTCGGCCTGTCGATGGGGCAGTGGCTGTCGCTGCCGATGATCCTCGCGGGCGTCGCGTTGCTGGTGTGGGCGTATCGCCGTCGCGCGGCGAATGCGGTCGCGTGATGTCGCGGCGTGATGCGGTTGCGTCACGCGCGAGCGGTGTGACGCGTGGCACGTGATGCGTGATGCCTGATGTGATGCGGACGCGCACGATCGGCGTGCGCGTCGATCGCAGGATCGCAAACGAAAAACGCCGGCCCGAGGGCCGGCGTTTTCACATCTGCCGCGTGTTGCGCAATGCGCGTTACTTCATTTGCACCGAGCCGTTGACCGTGACCGACACGGTCGCCTTGCCGCCTTCGACCGAAATCGGCGCGCTCATCTTCGCGCTGTCCATCGGTGCGGCGGCCATCGCCATCATGCGCGGGTACGGCTGCACGTTGCGGCTGCCGCCGACGTTCACGTCGCGAATCGAGTAGCTGTTGTAGCCGAACGCCTTCGCGGCTTCGTCCGCGCGTGCGCGGAACGACTTGATCGCTTCGGTCGTGAGCTTCTGCTCGGCCGCGCGCTGCGCTTCGGGTGACAACGAGAACTCGACGTTCGCGATCTGCATCTGGTTCGACAACTGGCCCGCGAGCTTCGACGCCGCCGCGAAATCGCGCGATTCGAGCACGACTTCGGTACGACCGCGCCATGCGGAGATCTTCCCGTCGCGATCGGTGCTCGGATAGACGGAGAACGCGCCGGTGTGCGCGGTGACGCCCGACACGCCCTTCGCCTGCGCGAGCGCCGCGTCGGCGCGCTGGTTCAGCGCCGACGTCAGGCTGCCCGGGTCTTTCGCCTGCTGTTCGTAGAACAGCGTGATGTGGATGATGTCCTGCGGCACGTCGGCGCTGGCCTGCGACGACAGCGACAGCACGCCCGCCGGCTCCGGGAAGTGCGGGTTCGCGGTCTGCGCGTGCGCGGCGGGCGACGCGAGCGTCAGCGCGACGGGCACGGCGGCGGCGAGGGCGAGCGACAGCGCGAGTGCGGATTTCTTGGTCATTGTTGGACTCCTTGTGCGAGGGCGCGCACGCGGATCACGCGTGCGCGACGCGGGCGTACCGCGCGACGAAAAACGGCCGCCGCCCGATCGCGGCGACAGCGGTTGCTTAGGCTGCGCGAGCGCGCCGCGAGTTCCGTGGCGGTGGCGCGTATTGACCGGATTTGACCTTTGGCGTGTGCGTGCCGCGCGCGCTCGCTGCGTACGCCTACTTCATCAGCTTTTCGGTGATGAAGCGCCACTCGGCACGCGTGACGGGCGTGATCGACAGCCGGTTGCCGCGTGCGAGCACGCGCATGTCGGCGAGTTCGTCGTGTTCGCGCAGCGCGGCGAGCGGCACGAGCGGCGACTTCTTCACGAAGCGCACGTCGACGAGCAGCCAGCGCGGTGCTTCCTGCGTCGACTTCGGATCGTAATACGGGCTTGTCGGATCGAACTGGGTGGGGTCGGGGTAGGGCGTCGACGAGACTTCGGCGAGGCCCGCGATGCCCGGTTCCGGGCAGCTCGAGTGATAGAACAGCACGCCGTCGCCGATCTTCATCGTGTCGCGCATGAAATTGCGCGCCTGATAGTTGCGCACGCCGGTCCACGGCAGCGAGTGCTGCGGCGCGTGCGCGAGATCGTCGATGCTTGCTTCGTCCGGTTCGGACTTCATCAGCCAGTATTGCATGGATCGTGATCGACGCAGAAAGGGCTGCTACAAAAGGAAACGGCATCGGGACTTCCCGATGCCGTTGAATAGGCCCCCGCCTTGGCCGCTAGGCCGGCATCCTGAACCTGGGGTTCAGAATTGGTCGCAGTTAGCAGCACTTCGGGTACATCAGACAGAGTGACGCGCGCGCCCGTGCTACAAATTTCCGCAACCGTGCACATGGCATTGGTTCAAGGAATATATGACCTTGGCGAACCAGGCAGGGAAGCTGACTGAACTGTGTTTCGTTGCGCCAATTTGACCACCGTTGATCGCCGAGATCAAGGGGAATCGACGCATCGATCAAACGTTACTGCGTCTCGTGCTGTGCGAGCACCGCGCCGAGTTGTTCGTTCATCTGGTGCATTGTACGACGGATTTCTTCCGCCGGAAATGCTTCACCGTGACGCACGCTCGTTTGCAGCCGCAGCAATTCGCTCGCGAGCGACAGCGCGGCCATGACCGCGATGCGGTCGGTGCCGCGCACCGAGCTGTTCGCGCGGATCTTCGACATTTCTGCGTCGACGCGTGCGACGGCCTCGAGCAGCGCCGCTTCGGTCTCGGCCGAACAGGCGAGCCGATAGGGCTGACCGAGAATCGAGACTTCGATCTGCTTGGTGCTCATGCATGTTCTCCGTGGCTGGCCGCGTCGTCGCTGTCCGTGCGCGCCTGCGCATCCAGCAGGTCGAGCTGGTTGTCGGCTTGCTCCGCGCTCTTCGTGCGCGGCAGCTTTTCGAGAATCGCATTCAGTTTGACCTGGGCGTCGTCGATCTTTGCCGACAGCGTGTCGCGCTCGGCCGCGAGCGCATTGCGTTCGTCGCGCAGTTGCGCGAGTTCCGCGCGGACCGTGTCCGCTTCCGCGCGCAATTGCGCGACCTGCTCCTCGAGCGCGAGCCGTTCCGAGTGATAGCGCTTGTTCAGCGAGATCAGACGGCCAATATTTTGAGATAAAGTTTCGAGTTCGTTGAGCATTTGCTGCGTCCTCTAAAGACCCAGCATTTTAGCGCGGAATAACGCGCATTCCGACATCTGTAACGTTTCCAGTCGTAACACCCCCGCTTCTTGCCGCGAATACACGGGTCCGGCACGTGTTCCGCATGCGTCCGGACGCTTCCTTGACGCTCGCGCGGCCCGCTCCTAAACTGGCGCCGCCTCGGTGCTCGCGCGTGCGTCGCGCGGTTAAACGGGAAGCAGGGCGCGTGCTCCGCCCGGAGTTCGCCAACCTGCGCTGCCCCCGCAACGGTAAGCGGCCGCGTCGCATGACGCAGGCCGGCTCGGGCGCGTTTCGCGTGCAGGTCGCACGCTGGCGCGGGCCACTGCGCGTGATACGCGCGGGAAGGCGAGCCGGTACGCCGCCAGCCCGGATACCGGCCGAGGCGAGGAGCCTGCACGGCTTCATGACGCGCGGCCTGCGGGGAAGCGGGGCGCGCAGTGCTTCACGGGACTTGTCTTCGATGCTGACCCCAATCGTCCGCACGGCGTGCGGCGCACGCTGCGGAATGTCGCCTGCCGCCATCGCGCGGAGCGCGGCGCACGCCGATTCGTCCGGATCGGCGACGACGCCGGTCGTCGCGGCACCGCGCCCGGTCGCTTGGCGCGACGCTGTCCCCTTGCTGCCGGCCGCCGCGGTTGCCGCACCGAGCGTGCCTGACGGTGACGCAAGCGCGATGCCGATCGACCCGCTGCGGCGGCTTCCACTATATTGCGCAGAACGTGGGCCGCGCGAGGATGCGGCGCGACGGATCGCGCGCGTGTCACGTCGGTGCGACCGGCACGCGGCCGGCCGCCGCATCGCGGGGACCCGGGCGACGAAATGCGGAATCCGGGTGCCGATCGTCGCGCGCGGTATGGGGCGTCGTCGGCCGTGAATCATGCGTCATGCCGCGCATGGCATCCTGGCCGTGCGTGCGATGACATCACCGGGCACGGTTCGTCCGTGCACGCATCAACAACCTGTTCGACGAGGATGACGAGCTTGCGTATGCCTACGACACGCCGGAGCGCGACGCCGGTGCCGCGGCCGGCCGGCCATGACGGTCAGCGAAAGCGTCACGCGTCATGCGCGATGCCGTGCGGCGCATGAGCGCCGCGCGTGCCGCCGCGATCTGGGCCGCGCTCGCGGCCGCGGTCGCGTTGCTGTTCGTCGCGTCGCTGTCGATCGGCAGCGTGCCGATGTCGCCGTGGCAGGCGCTCGCGTCGCTCGCGCCGCACGGCGGCGACGCACTGCTCGCCGACATCGTGCGCACGTTGCGGCTGCCGCGTGCGCTCGCGGGCTTCGCGTGCGGCGCGCTGCTCGCGCTGGCCGGTGCGCTGCTGCAGGTGCTGTTGCGCAATCCGCTCGCGGAGCCGTACGTGCTCGGCGTGTCGGGCGGCGCGGCCGGCTTCGCGCTCGTCGCGATGATCGCGGGCGCCGCGTGGTGGCTCGTCGATGCGGCCGCGTTCGCCGGCGCGCTCGTGTCGGTCACGCTCGTGCTCGGGCTTGCGCGCCGCGAACTGTGGCGCGGCGATGCGCGCGACGCGTCGCCGCGGCTGCTGCTCACGGGGGTCGTGATCGCGGCCGGGTGGGGCGCGCTCGTCACGCTGCTGCTGTCGCTCGCGCCCGACGCGCGGCTGCGCGGCATCATCTTCTGGCTGACGGGCGATCTGAACGGCGTGACGGCGCCCTGGTTCGCATGGGGCGCGCTGCTGCTGGCCGTCTGCGTCGCGCTGCCGGCCGCGCCGCAACTCAACGTGCTGCTGCGTGGCGACGCGACCGCGCTCGCGCTCGGCGTGCCGGTCGCGCGGTTGCGCATGCGGATCTACCTCGTCGCGTCGCTGGCCGCCGCGGCCGCGGTGACGACGGCCGGCACGATCGGTTTCGTCGGCCTCGTCGTGCCGCACGCGCTGCGGCTCGCATTCGGCAACGACCAGCGCATGCTGCTGCCCGCCGCGATGCTCGCGGGCGGCGGCGGCGTGATGGCGGCCGACCTGCTCGCGCGCACCGCCATCGCGCCCGCGCAATTGCCGGTCGGCGTGATGACCGCGTTGATCGGTGTGCCGGTGTTCCTGTGGATGTTGCTGAGGAGACCGATGCGATGACGCATGCCGCACCGCACACCGCCGGCGACATGACCTATGCGGCGGTCGACCTCACGCTGAGGGCCGGCGCACGGACCCTGCTCGACGGCTTCACGCAGGCGTTTCGGCCCGGCGAGATCTGGTGCGTCGCGGGGCCGAACGGCGCCGGCAAGACGACGCTGCTCGCGACGCTCGCGGGCCTGCAGCGGCCGGCCGGCGGGCAGGTCGAGATCGACGGCCGGCCGCTCGCCGCGTGGCCGCCCGAACAGCTCGCACGGCGCCGCGCGCTGATGCCGCAGCAACTGCACGACGCTTTCAGCGCGACGGTATTCGACACTGTGCTGCTCAATCGCTTTCCGTATCTCGGCGGCTGGGGCTGGGAGCGCGAGGCAGACCGCGCGGCCGCGCGCGACGCGCTCGCGACGTTCGGGCTGAGCGCGCTCGCGTCGCGCGACGTGCTGTCGCTGTCGGGCGGCGAGCGGCAGCGTGTCGCGCTGGCCGCGACGCTGTGCCAGGACGCGCCGCTGATGCTGCTCGACGAACCGCTCGCCCATCTCGACCTGCATCACCAGATCGACGGCCTGACCGCGTTGGCCGCGTGGCTCGACGCGGGCCCGCGCACGGTGCTGTTCTCGTGTCACGACCTGAATCTTGCGCGGCGTTTCGCGACGCACGCGCTGTTGCTCGACGGCCGCGGCCATGCGTGGGCGGGCCCCGTGCTCGACGTGCTGACGCCGGCGCGCGCGAGCGACGCGTTCGGCTATCCGCTCGTGCTGATTCGCGAGAACGGCCGCGATGCGCTGCTGCCCGCGTGGCCCGAGCGACGATGAACTTCCTTCTTTCGATGCGCGGCAGCGGCCGCACCAACGAGGCAACCTTCCGATGACGAACCCGACCGACTTCCCGCCCGCGATCGCGCCGCTCGACGACACGCTGCGCAAGCGTCTGCAGCATGTGATCGATCACAAGACCAAGCCGCCCGGCAGCCTCGGCCAGCTCGAGGCGCTCGCGCTGCAGATCGGCCTGATCCAGCGCACCGAGCGGCCGCACGTGCAGCGTCCCGTGACGATCGTGTTCGCCGGCGACCACGGGATCGCGGCCGAGGGCGTGAGCCCGTATCCGCAGGCGGTCACCGCGCAGATGGTCGCGAACTTCCTGGCCGGCGGCGCGGCGATCAATGCGTTCTCGGGCGTCGCGCAGAGCGTGCTCGAGATCGTCGATGCGGGCGTCGCGTCGCCGCTGCCGGTGTCCGACCGGCTCGTGTCGCTGCCGGTCGCGCGCGGCACGCGCAACTTCGCGGTCGAACCCGCGATGACGCACGACGAGGCGAAAACGGCGCTCGCCGCGGGTGCCGCGCGCGTGCGCGTGCACGCGTCGCTCGGCACGAATGTGATCGGCTTCGGCGAAATGGGGATCGCGAACACGTCGTCGGCCGCGTGCCTGATGAGCCGTCTGCTCGACGTGCCGATCGACGCGTGCGTCGGGCGCGGCACGGGTCTCGACGACCAGGGGCTCGCGCACAAGCGCGCGGTGCTCGGCCGCGCGCTCGTCCGGCATTCGCATGCGATCGCGCCGCTCGACGTGCTCGCGACGTTCGGCGGCTTCGAGATCGCGATGATGACGGGCGCGTATCTCGCGGCCGCGAGCGAGCGGATGACGATCCTCGTCGACGGCTTCATCGCGACGGCCGCGTTGCTCGTCGCCGAGCGCATCGCGCCCGGCGTGCGCGACTACTGCGTGTTCTCGCATGCGTCGCACGAGGCCGGGCACCGGCGCATGCTCGAGCATTTCGGCGCGAAGCCGCTGCTCGCGCTCGACCTGCGGCTCGGCGAGGGCACGGGCGCCGCGCTCGCGCTGCCGCTGGTGCGCGCGGCGGCCGCGTTCCTCACCGAGATGGCGAGCTTCGAATCCGCGGGCGTCGACAATCGTGACGCCTGAACGCACGCAGGGCGTACGCGCCGAACTGCGCTACTTCTTCGTCGCGCTCGGCTATTTCACGCGCGTGCCGGTGCCGCGCGCGATCGGCTACGCGGCCGGCGATCTCGATCAGGCCGCACGCTACTTCCCGCTGGTCGGTGCGTGCGTCGGCGCATGGGGCGCGCTCGTCTATCTCGCGGCGCTGCGCGTGCTGCCGGCGTCGATCGCGGTCGGGCTGTCGATGGCCGCGACGCTGCTCGCGACCGGCGCATTCCACGAGGATGGCCTGGCCGACAGCTGCGATGCGTTCGGCGGCGGCTACGCGCGCGACGACGTGCTGCGCATCATGCACGACTCGCGCATCGGCACGTTCGGCGCGGCCGCGCTCGTGATCGCGCTTGGCCTGAAATGGCAGGCGCTCGCGGCCATGCCGCCGCTGCGCGCCGCGTGGACCATGATCGCCGCGCATGCGGCGAGCCGCGCGGGGGCCGTGAGCCTGCTGATGTCGCTCGACTACGTCCGGCCGGAAGGCAAGGCAAAACCGGTCGCACGGCGCATGGGCGCGCGCGCGGCCTGCGTCGTGGCCGCATTCGGGTTGCCGTGGCTGTTCTGGCCGGACTGGCGCGCGGGCGTCGCGGCCGTCGTCGCGCTCGTGCTCGTGCGCGCATGGGCGGCCCGCTATTTCGTGAAGCGGATCGGCGGTTATACGGGCGACTGCCTCGGCTTCGCGCAGCAGTTGAGCGAGCTGGCGATCTATCTCGTGGTGCTCGGATGGATCTCGTCCTGATTCGCCATCCGGCCGTCGCTGTCGAGCCGGGCGTGTGCTACGGACGCAGCGACGTGCCGCTCGCCGCACCGGCCGAGGCGGGGGAGCGGACCATGCGCGAGCGTCTGGCGGCGCTCGGGGCGCCGTTGCCCGCGCAGGTCTGGACGAGTCCGCTCACGCGTTGCGCGTCGGTCGCCGAGCGGCTCGCGCAGGCGTTCGACGTGCCGCTGCGGCGCGACGCGGGCTGGCAGGAAATGGACTTCGGCGCGTGGGAGCTGCAGCGCTGGGACGACATCGACCGCGCGGCGCTCGATGCGTGGGCGGCCGACCTGATGCATGCGTGCGCGCATGGCGGCGAGAGTGTCGCGCGGTTCGCCGCGCGCGTGGCGCGCGTGGCCGGCGAGGTCGCGCAGGCCGACGCGCCGCAATGGGCGATCACGCACGCAGGCGTGATTCGCGCCTTCGCATCGCATGCGCTGCGCGTGCCGCTCGATACGCTGCTGTCACGACCGGTACCGACGGGCGGCGTCGTCTGGTTGCGGATGGAGGATGCCGCCCGCACGTGGGAAGTCGTCCACTGGGACGCGTAGGCTGTCGCGTGCTCGTCTGACGCGCGCAAGGGCATCAGGGCCCGCAATCAGCGTCGGATGGAGGATGTCGCCCGCATGTGGGAAGTCGTCCACTGGGACGCGTAGGCTGTCGCGTGCTCGCCTGACGCGCGCAAGGGCATCGACGCCCGAAATCAGCGCGCCGGCCGCCGCGCCCGCGCCGCGTCGAGATCCTCGCACAGCGCGGCCGCGCCTCGCGCGATCCGCGGCGACGGCCGGGTCAGCAGATCGCCGTCGATCGCGAACAGGTTGTTGCGCGCCACGGCCGTCAGCGCGGGCCATGCACGCCAGCGCGCGAGGCTCGGCAGCGGCGCGTCCGAGCGTGTCGCGCCGGCGCTCGTCGTCACGATCGCTTCCGGATTCGCCGCAAGCACGGCCTCGTCGGTGACGGTCGGCGCGAGCGGCTTCAGCGCCGCGAACACGTTACGGCCGCCGCACAGCGTGACGACGTCGTTGAACAGATGCGCGCCGTTGAGCGTCGTCAGCGGCCGGTCCCATACCTGGAAGAACATCGTGACGGGCGGGCGTGCCGCGTAACGCGCGCGCAGCGCCGCGATGTCGCGCGAAAACGATGCCGCGGCCGCGTCGGCGACCGGTTCCGTGCCGAGCAGCGTGCCGAGACGGCGCAGCGACGTCGCGACGTCGTCGAGATGCTTCGGTTCGCTGAAGAACAGCGGAATGTGCAGCGCACGCAGCGCGTCGGTCTGCCGCTCGGCATTGCCGTGCCGCCAGACGACGATCAGGTCGGGCTTCAGCGCGGCGATCCGCTCGAGGTCGAGCGCCTTGTTGTCGCCGACGCGCGCCACGGCCTGCGCGGCGGGCGGGTAGTCGCTGTACGTGACCGTGCCGACCAGCTTCGTGCCGCCGCCGGCCGCGTAGACCAGTTCGGTCGCATGCGGCGCGAGGCTGATCACGCGTTGCGCCGGTGCGGGCAGCGTGACGGCATTGCCGGCATCGTCGCGGGTCGTGATGTCGGCGTGAGCGAAGGGCGCGAGCGCGACCAGCATCGCGAGCGCCGGCAGCCGGCGCAACGGGCGGGCGTTCATGCGGATGCCCGTTGCAGCGTCGGCACGCACTGCGCGAGCGCGTCGGCGACGCGCTGCCATTCGGCTTCGTTGCCCGGCAGGCCGACGCGCACGCTCGACGGTTGCGCGAAGTGCCGCGTCCAGATCCCGTGCGTGGCGAGTGCCGTATGCAGCGCGGCGGCGCGCGGGTCGTCGGTCCAGCTGAACAGCGGCGTCGCGTGCGCCGCGAAGCCATGTGCGCGCAGCAGCGCGGCGAGGCGTGCGCCGTCGGCCGCGAGCCGCTCGCGCGCGGCGGCCTGCCATGCGCGGTCGGCGAACGCGGCGGCGACCGCGTGACGCGCGGGGCCGCTGACGGTCCACGCGCCGAGCATGTCGCGCAGCGCGGCGATCAGCTCGGGACGCGCGAGCACGAAGCCCGCGCGAATGCCGGCGAGCCCGAAGAACTTGCCGACCGAGCGCAGCACGACGAGGCCCGGACGATCGGTGTACTGCGCGAGCGACGGCGTGGCGCCCGTATCCGCGAAGGCCTCGTCGACGATCAGCGTGCCGCCGCGTGCCGACAGTTGCGCATGCCAGCCGAGCAGCCGTTCGGTCGGAACGAACTCGGCAGTCGGATTGTTCGGATTCCCGACGATGACGTGATGTAGCGTCGCAGGCAACGCGTCCGAGGCGATGTCGAGCGGGACGACACGATGGCCGTGACGCGCGAAGGCAGGCGCGTATTCGCCGTACGCGAGCGGCGCGACGCCGGCGTCGCCGGCCGGCAGCAGCGCGGGCAACGCGCGGATCGCGGCCTGGCTGCCGGCGACCGGCAGCACGTGCGCGGCATCGGGTGCGCCGTAGTAGCGGGCCGCGCATGCGGCGAGCGTGTCGCCGTCGTCGGGCAGCCGGCGCCATGCGTCAGCCGGAACCGGCGGCACCGGATAGCCGACCGGATTGATGCCGGTCGACAGGTCGAGCCAGGCGTCGTGCGGAATGCCGTGGCGGCGCGCGGCTTCGTGCAGGTTGCCGCCGTGCGGGATGCGTGCGTCAGACATGATGGGTAGCGAGGATGAGTGCGCCGCTCGCGACGAGCAGTGCGAGCCACAGCGCGAGCGTGCGCGTGACGAGCGACAGCGCGGCGACGACGTGCGCGGCCGTCGCCGGTGCGCCGGTACCGAGCGCGGGACGGTCTTCGATTTCGCCGTGATAGACGGCCGGGCCGCCGAGCTGCACGTTCAGGCTGCCGGCGCCCGCGGCCATCACGGGGCCCGCGTTCGGGCTGTCCCAGTGGCGCGCCTGCGTGCGCCAGCAGCGCCACGCGGCGGCCGTGTCGCCGAGCAGCGCGTAGCTCGCGGCGGTGAGGCGTGCGGGAATCCAGTTGAGCGCGTCGTCGAGGCGCGCGGCGGCCCAGCCGAAGGTCAGGAAGCGCGGCGTTCGATAGCCCCACATCGCGTCGAGCGTGTTCGCGAGCCGGAACAGCAGCGCGCCGGGGCCGCCGGCGACGACGAACCAGAAGAGCGCGCCGAAGATCGCGTCGTTGCCGTTCTCGAGGGCCGATTCGACGGCCGCGCGCGACAGCGCGCCTTCGTCGGCTGCGCTCGTGTCGCGCGACACGATCCGTGCGGTCAGCGCGCGTGCGGCATCGAGATCGTGCCGCAGCAGCGCGGCGGCGATCGGCGCGACATGGTCGGCGAGGCTCTTCGCGCCGAGCGCGAACCACAGCAGCGCGACGTGCAGCGCGGCCGCGAGCGGCCACGGCAGCACGGCCGCGAGCCACACGGCGACGGCCACCGGCGGCACCACGGCCGCGACCCATGCGGCGACGCCGACCACGCGGCCGCGCCGGCCCGTGTTCAGCGCGCCTTCGATGCGCGCGGCAAGCCGGCCGAACGCGACGAGCGGATGCCAGCCGGCCGGTTCGCCGATCACACGATCGACGATCGCGGCCGCGACCGCGAGCATCGCGACGAGCGGCAGCGACAGCATCAGCATGACGGCGCTCCGGCCTTGAGTTCGAGCGGCAGCCCGGCGACCAGCAGCGTCACGCGCGTCGCGAGCGCGGCGACGCGCTGGTTCAGGCGCCCGAGTTCGTCGACGTAGCGGCGCGTGACCGACCCGAGCGGCACGACGCCGAGCCCGATTTCGTTGCTGACGACGATCACCTTCGCACGCGCGCCGCGCAATGCGTGCTCGAGCCGCTCGACCTGCGCCGCGTACTGCGCATCGTCGAGCGGTTCGCCGTCGAGCGGGCACAGCAGGTTCGTGAGCCACAGCGTCAGGCAGTCGACGAGCAGGCACGCGTGCGGATCGTCGAGCCGCGCGAGCGTGCCGGCGAGGTCGACGGGCGCGTCGGCGAAACCCCAGTCGGCCGGCCGGCGCGCGCGGTGATGCGCGATGCGCCGTTCGAATTCGGCGTCGGCGGCCGTCGCGGCCGCGGTCGCGATGTAGGTGACGGGGCGCCCGCTGTCGGCGGCGAGCCGCTCGGCGTGCGCGCTCTTGCCCGAGCGCGCGCCGCCGAGGACGAAGGTGAGGTCGTGCGGAATCATCGCGTGATTGTAACGGCGCGGGCGGCCGCACGCGGGCGATAATGCGCGTTTGCTTCGCCACGACTTTGCACACGATGAACGCACCCGAACCGCAGCCGCACGGCACGTTGATGATCCAGGGCACGACGTCCGACGCGGGCAAGAGCACGCTCGTCGCGGGGCTGTGCCGCCTCGCGCGCCGCGCGGGCGCGCGCGTCGCGCCGTTCAAGCCGCAGAACATGGCGCTGAACAGCGCGGTGACGGCCGACGGCGGCGAGATCGGCCGCGCGCAGGCGCTGCAGGCGCTGGCCGCCGGCGTCGCGCCGCATACGGATTTCAATCCGGTGCTGCTGAAGCCGACGAGCGACCGCGGCGCGCAGGTGATCATTCACGGCAAGGCGCGCATGAACCTCGACGCGCGTGCTTACCACGACTACAAGCCGGTCGCGTTCGACGCGGTGCTCGAGTCGTACGCGCGGCTGCGCGCCGGCTACGACACGGTGCTCGTCGAAGGCGCGGGCAGCCCGGCCGAAATCAACCTGCGCGAAGGCGACATCGCGAACATGGGCTTCGCCGAGCGCGTCGACTGCCCGGTCGTGCTGGTGGCCGACATCGACCGCGGCGGCGTGTTCGCGCACCTGGTCGGCACGCTCGCGTGCCTGTCGGACAGCGAGCGCGCGCGCGTGCGCGGCTTCGTCATCAACCGCTTTCGCGGCGACATCAGGCTGCTCGAACCGGGCCTCGACTGGCTGCGCGCGCAGACGGGCAAGCCGGTATTCGGCGTGCTGCCGTACCTGCACGGGCTGATGCTCGATGCCGAGGACATGCTGCCGTCGCAGGCGCGCAGCGCCGCTGCGCGCGGCGATGCCGGCGTGCTGCGCGTGGTGGTGCCCGCGTTGCCGCGGATCAGCAACCATACCGATTTCGACCCGCTGCGTGCGCATCCGCAGGTCGAGTTCACGTACTGGAAGAGCGGCCCGGTGCCGGACGCCGACCTGCTGATCCTGCCCGGCTCGAAGAGCGTGCAGCGCGATCTCGCGTGGCTGCGCGACGCGGGCTGGGACGCGGTGATCCGCCGGCACCTGCGCTATGGCGGCAAGGTGATCGGCATCTGCGGCGGGATGCAGATGCTCGGCCGCACGCTGGACGATCCGCTCGGCCTCGAAGGGGCGCCCGGCAGCGTGGCGGGGCTCGGGTTGCTCGATTTCGACACGACGCTGCAGCCGGACAAGACGCTGAAGAACGTGACCGGGCAGCTCGCGCTGCCGGGCGCGGCCGCGGTGCACGGCTACGAGATCCACATGGGCGACACGCGCGGGCCCGCGCTCGCGGCGCCCGCGCTGGAACTGGCGGCGGGCGACGCACCGGGCGGCGTCCGCCCGGACGGCGCACGCTCGGCCGACGGGCAGATCCTCGCGACCTACGTGCACGGGCTGTTCGACGCGCCCGACGCGTGCGCGGCACTGCTCGCATGGGCGGGGCTCGACGGCGCGGAACGCATCGACTATCCGGCGCTGCGCGAGGCGTCGCTGGAGCGGCTGGCCGATTCGTTCGCCGAGCATCTCGACCTGCGCGCGCTGTACGCCGAGTTCCGCTGACGCATGGCGTGCCGGCCTGGCATTTTGCGGCGGATCGCGTACAACTCAGATGGGCGGAGGTCCGCCCGAAGGAGCGCGACGATGAAGGGTCGATGGTGGTTGAGTGTGCTGCTCGCGGTGCTGCTGGGCGCGTCGGCGCTTGCGCACGCGTGCGATTCGTATGCACCGGGCGGCGGGCCGGCCGGTTCGGGCGACGCCGCCCAGGGCAAGAGCGGCGGCTGAGGTTCGCGGCGGGGTGCTGGCATCGGGGCATGATCGGTCATGCCCTTTTTCATGATCCGATTCGTTCCATTCGGGAATCAGTTAAAGCAGAAATGCGTGTTTATTGGTCGAAACGATTCGAATAGAGTGCGATCCATTCCCATCCACTCACGAAGGAATTCGCCATGAACCCCAATCGCCTGAACGATCTCGGCGCGACGCTGCTGCGTGTCGCACTCGGCGTGCTGTACCTCGCGCACGTCGCGCAGAAGGTGTTCGTCTTCACGCTGCCCGGCACCGCGCAGTTTTTCGCGTCCATCGGCCTGCCGGGCTGGCTCGCGTATGTCACCACCGTCGTCGAACTGGCCGGCGGCCTCGCGCTGCTCGCGGGCTTCCGCGTGCGGATCGCCGCACTCGTGCTGCTGCCGTTCATGCTCGGCGCGGTGTCCGCGCATCTGCCGAACGGCTGGAGCTTCGCGTCGCCGAACGGCGGCTGGGAATACCCGGCGTTCTGGGCCGTCACGCTGGCCGTGCAGGCGCTGCTGGGCGGCGGTGCGTTCGCGCTCGGCGAACCGCGCGCCGCGACGCGGACCGCATAAACGGGGCGGGCTTCGGCGCAACCCGTTCCGGTGACACCCCGTTTGCCGATATCATCGCTCCCTGTATCCGCAATCGAGCGGCGCCTGCCAGGGCGGCAGGCGCCGCACGGCTTTTTCGGGGGAATTCATGACGGTCATCGTGGTGGCGAATCCGAAGGGCGGCGTGGGGAAGAGCACGCTGTCCACCAATCTTGCCGGCTATTTCGCGGCGCAGGGCGCATGGGTCGCGCTCGCCGATCTGGACCGGCAGCAGTCCGCGCATGCGTGGCTCGACCTGCGGCCGGCCGGCCTGCCGCCGATCGAGGCGTGGGAGCTTGACCCGGAGGCGCCGTCGAAGCCGCCGCGCGGCCTCGAATATGCGGTGATCGACACGCCGGCCGGGCTGCACGGCAACCGGCTCAACGTCGCGCTGCAGCTCGCCGACAAGGTGATCGTGCCGCTGCAGCCGTCGATGTTCGATATTCTCGCGACCCAGCAGTTTCTGGAGCGCCTCGCCGGCGAGAAGGCCGTGCGCAAGGGCAGCGTCGAGGTCGGGATCGTCGGGATGCGGGTCGACGCGCGCACGCGCTCGTCCGACCAGCTGCACCGCTTCGTTGAAGGGCTCGGGCTGCCGGTGCTCGGCTACGTGCGCGACACGCAGAACTACGTGCAGATCGCCGCGCACGGCCTGACGCTGTGGGACGTCGCGAAGAGCCGCGTCGAGAAGGATCTCGAGCAGTGGCGGCCGATCGTCGAATGGGCCGAGCGCCGCGCGCCGAAAGCGGAGAAGGTCGCGAAGGCGTCCTGAGCGCGCGAGGCGGATGCGCGAGGCGAACCCGCGCGGCGCAGCCGGTCGAATTCGGTCGGTTCCCGCTCCAATGAAGAAGGGCCTGATGCGGCAGCGTGCCGGATCAGGCCCTTCGTACGTATGCGGCTGCGCGGCTTCGGCCGCCCCGGCGCGCGGCGCGCCGCGGCAGCGATCCGGCGCGCCGCGATGCGCCGGCCGGCCGCGTGAATCAGGTCCAGTTCTGCGTCGGCACGTGGTCGCGGTGGCCCTTGATCTTGTTGCCTTCGTCGATGAACACGAGCTTCGGCTTCCAGCCGGCCTGCAGCTCGGCTTCGTCGACCATCGCGAACGCCGCGATGATCACGAGGTCGCCGAGTTGCGCGCGGCGCGCGGCCGAGCCGTTCAGCGAAATCATCCCGCTGCCGCGCTCGCCCTTGATCGCGTAGGTCGAGAAGCGCTCGCCGTTGTTGATGTTCCAGATGTCGATCCGTTCGTTTTCGATCAGGCCCGCCGCTTCGAGCAGGTCTTCGTCGATCGCGCACGAGCCTTCGTAATGCAGCTCGCAGTGCGTGACGGCCGCGCGGTGGATCTTCGATTTGAGCATGTGGCGCTGCATGGGTTCTCCGTGATGCGTGTGAGGCGAGGGCGGGCGGCCCGTCAGATTTCCAGGTTGTCGATCAGGCGCGTCGCGCCGAGCTTCGCGGCCGCGAGCACGACGAGCGGCTCGCCGGCCTCGAGCTCGGCGGTGCTCGGCGCGATCAGGTTCGCGCGGCGGCGGATCGCGATGTAGTCGGGCGCCCAGCCGCGCTCGGCCAGGTGCGTGCGCGCGTGCTGCTCGAGCGTGCCGAGGTCGCGCTCGCCGCCGAGCACGCTGTCGCGCACGCGTTGCAGCGTCTTCGCGAGCTCGGGCGCTTCCTTGCGCTCGTCGGTCGTCAGATAGCGGTTGCGCGACGACAGCGCGAGGCCGTCCTCGTCGCGCACGGTCTCGGCCGCGATGATCTCCACCGGCAGCGCGAGCTGCTGGCACATGCGGCGCACGATCATCAGCTGCTGGTAATCCTTCTTGCCGAACACGGCGACGCGCGGCTGCACGCAGGACATCAGCTTGGTGACGACCGTGCACACGCCGGCGAAGAAGCCGGGGCGGAACTCGCCCTCGAGAATCCCGCCGAGGTCGTCGGGCGGCAGCACGCGGTACTCCTGCGGCTCCGGATACATGTCGCGCTCGGTCGGCGCGAACAGCACGTAGACGTTTTCCTTCTGCAGCTTTTCGATATCGTCCTGCAGCGTGCGCGGATATTTGTCGAAGTCCTCGTTCGGGCCGAACTGCAGCCGGTTGACGAAGATGCTCGCCACGACCGGGTCGCCGTGCTGGCGCGCGAGGCGCATCAGCGACAGGTGACCTTCGTGCAGGTTGCCCATCGTCGGCACGAACGCCGTGCGGTTCTGTCCGCGCAACTGGTCGCGCAGTTCCTGGATCGAGCTGATGACTTTCATGATCGGGTAGCGGGTTCCTCGCGCAGGCGCGCGTTGGCGCCGCAACAGCGGCGTCGGGGTCGAAGCGGAGAACGCCGGCGCGCGGGCGGCGCATCGGGCGTCGGCGGATTGTAGAGGATTTGGCCGCCGGACGCATCGAAAAAAGTACGATCGTTCACTTTTTACGCGGGCGCGCCGCAGGCAGCCCGCGCGGGCGGGGCCGGCGGCGGGATGCGGCGTGTTTCGGTGTGCGGGGTGAGGCGGGGGCGGCGGGCGCCTTACGCGGGCAGGTAGGCGAGGCGCACGTAGATCGGCGCGAACGGTTCGGGCTGCGTGATCTCGACGAGCGATTCGCGCGCGAGTTCGAGCATCGCGATGAAGTTCACGACCACGACCGGCACGCCGCGCGACGTGTCGAACAGGTCGGCGAACTCCATGAAGCGTGCGTTCTGCAGCTTGCGCAGGATCAGGCTCATGTGTTCGCGCACCGACAGCTCCTCGCGGGAGATCTTGTGGTGCTGGACGAGCTTCGCGCGCTTGAGCACGTCGGCCCACGCGGCGCGCAGGTCGTCCGAGTTCACGTCGGGAAAGCGCGGCGTGATGCTCTGCTCGATGTAGACCTCGGCGCGCAGGAAGTCGCGGCCGAGCTGCGGCAACTGGTCGAGACGTTGCGCGGCGAGCTTCATCTGCTCGTATTCGAGCAGGCGGCGCACGAGTTCCGCGCGCGGATCCTCGGCTTCCTCGCCGGTGTCGGCCTTCTTGACCGGCAACAGCATCCGCGACTTGATCTCGATCAGCATTGCGGCCATCAGCAGGTATTCGGCGGCAAGCTCGAGGTTCGACGTGCGGATCTGGTCGACGTAACCCAGATATTGCGCGGTGACCTGCGCCATCGGGATGTCGAGCACGTTGAAGTTCTGCTTGCGGATCAGGTACAGCAGCAGGTCGAGCGGGCCTTCGAACGTCTCGAGGAACACCTCGAGCGCATCGGGCGGGATGTAGAGGTCCTGCGGCAGCTTGAAGAGCGGCTCGCCGTACAGGCGTGCGAACGCCGCGACACCGTCGACCGTGTCGGGCGTCGAATCGGCGCCCGCGGGCGCGGCGATCGCGTCGTCCTGCCGGGCGGCGCTGGCCTCGTCGGCGGCGCTCACGTCGTCAGAAGTTCTGGTAGTAGACGTAGGACGTTTGCTTCACGCGCGATTCCTGCTGCTCGGCACGCTCGTCGAGGTCGATCGGCTGCTTGTCCCACAGCAGGGAGCGGCCCTTGCGCTGCTCTTCTTCGAGCGTCGGCTTCTGTTGCTTGAGCTGGTTCAGGAATTGCGTGACGTCGGACTGGTACGGCATGGCTTGGCTTTCCATTTCGGGCGGCGCACGATGCGCCGGATTCGCGATGGCGGGATTTTACCGCATCGCGGGGAACAGCCGGCGGCAATCGCGCGTCGAATCCGCTGGCCGGTGCCCGCGGCGCGACCGGCCGGGCCCGTGCGCGCGTCGTTGCGCGCAAGCGTCAAAGCGGGGCCCGCGCGGGCAGGGCCGCCGCCCTGTGGTCAAATACAGGGTTTTCCACGGAATCACGACAACCGAGGGTGAGGTCATATTTGGCGGGTCACGCGAACCAGCAAGCACACACGACGCATGAGGCGAGCCCGCGCGCGGCCCGACACCCCGGTCGTCGCGCGCGGCGCGGCGCCGGTGCGGCGGTCCGGGCAGCCCTCGTCGGCTGTCTCGCCGCGTTCGTCGTGCTGCCGGCCTACGCGAAGTACGACGTCGACATCGACGCGCCGCGCTCGATCCGCAAGCTACTCAAGACCCATCTCGACATCGCGCGCTTCGCGAAGCGCGACGACATCAGCGACGACCAGTTCGACTTCCTCGTGACCGCGACACCGCAGCAGGTGCGCGACCTGACCGCGACGGCCGGCTATTTTTCGCCGGTCGTGCGCACCGACGTGCGCACGCGCGACGGCAAGCGTGACGTGCGCGTCGCCGTCGATCCGGGGCCGCAGACCGTCGTGTCGACGGTCGACCTGACGTTCAAGGGCCCGGTCGGCACCGAGGATCCGAAGCAGGAGGCCGCGACCCGCTTCGCGTTCTCGCTGAAGCCGGGCGACCCATTCACGCAATCGGACTGGGACGTCGCGAAGGGCGCGGCGCTCAGGCAATTGCAGGCGCGCCGCTACCTGGGCGCGAAGATCGCGTCGTCGGAGGCGCGCATCGACCCGCGCACGCAGCGCGCGACGCTGGCCGTCACGTTCGACAGCGGCCCGACATTCACGATCGGCAAGGTCGATGTCGACGGCGTGCGCCGCTACCCGGAGAAGATCGTCACGAACGTCAATCCGCTGTCGGAAGGCGAGATCTACGACGTGCAGCGGATCACCGAGCTGCAGCGGCAACTGCAGAACACGCCGTACTACGCGAGCGTCGCGATCGACGTCGGCGACGATACGTCGAAGCCCGAGCGTACGCCCGTGCACGTGAAGGTCAGCGAGTTCCCGTACAACAACATTCGCGGCGGCGTCGGCTACGCGACCGATACGGGCCCGCACGTGCAGGGCTCCTACACGTATCTCGACACGTTCGGCGCCGCGTGGCCGTTCACCGTGTCGGGCCGGCTCGACCAGATCCAGCAGTACGGCCAGGTCCAGCTGTCGATGCCGCCCGGCGCGAAAGGGTGGACCAACAGCGTGCTCGCGTCGTACACGAACACCAACGTGTCGGACACGCGCATCTACAGCGCGCGGGTCGGCGTGCAGCGCACGCGCACCGGCCAGTTCATCGACTACGCGTACTCGCTGATGTTCTACCAGGACCGGCTCGACCAGAACGGCGCCGGCCCGACCACGAGCCGCGCGCTGGTGCCGCAGTGGGCATGGACGCGCCGCAACGTCGACGATCCGCTGTTCCCGCGCTCGGGCAACCTGATCCACGCGGAGGCCGGCTTCGCGATCAAGGGCGTGTTGACCGACCAGACCTTCATCCGCGGTTACGCGCGCGGCCAGCAGTACGTGCCGGTCGGCAAGCGCGACCTGTTCGTGTTCCGCGCGGAGCTCGGCGGCGTGTTCACGAGCGGCAGCTCGACCGGCGTGCCGGCATCGCTGCTGTTCCGCGCGGGCGGCTCGAACTCGGTGCGCGGCTACGGTTACCAGAGCATCGGCAACAGCGTCGCCGGCTCGGTGCTGCCGACCAAGTACCTGATGACGGGCACCGCCGAATACCAGCACTGGTTCAACCGCGACTGGGGCGCCGCGACCTTCTTCGACATCGGCACCGCGACCGATGCGTGGGGCGAGCGCGTGTTCTACCCGGGCGTCGGCATCGGCGCGCGCTGGCGCAGCCCCGTCGGCCCGATCAACGTCGACGTCGCGTACGGACTGCGCAACCACAGCGTGCGCCCGTACCTGACGCTCGGCATCGCCTTCTGACCTTGTTGCACGAGCCACGAACCGCATGACGAAGGACCCGAACGACACGCCGCCGCCGAACGATCCGGACTCGCCCGAGCGCGCGCCCGGTGCGCCGCCGCGCGGGCTGCGGCGTGCGCGTGCGGGCCGGATCGTCGCGTGGACGCTCGTGACGGCCGTGCTGCTCGTCGTGCTGGCGGCCGGGCTCGTGCTGGCCGCGGCGACGACCGAGCGCGGCACGCGGCTCGCGTGGCAGACGGCCGTGCGCGTACTCGGCGGCCGGCTGGCGGGCACGCTGGACGGCGGCGCGCTCGCGACCGGCGTGCGGCTGCGCGGCTTCGCGTGGACGAGCCCCGGCGGCACGAGCACCGAAGTGCGGATCGACCGGCTCGACGGCCGCTGGGGGCTGACCCGCGCGCCGTGGCGGCTGTCGGTCGCTTACCTGCGCGCGGGCACGGTCGACGTGCGGATCGTGCCGGGGCCGTCGAAGCCGGCCGCGACGCCGCAGGACCTGAGCCTGCCGCTGCAGTTGCGGATCGACGACCTGCGTGTCGACCACCTGGCGATCCACGAAGGCGCATCGACGACGCAGCTCGACCATCTCGCGCTGAACGGCCGCAGCGACGGCCGTCACCATGAACTCGCACTCGACGGCGTCGACACGCCGTACGGCGCGCTGACCGCGCGCGCGAAGCTCGACGGCGTGAAGCCGTTCGCGCTGACGGGCAATGCGACCTACGTGGGCAAGCTGGCCAACGAAGCGGTCAACGCGAGCGCGAACGTATCGGGTTCGCTCGACGCGCTCGTCGCCGACGTGACCGCGAGCGGGATGAAGCTGAACGGGCGCGCGCACGTCGAGGCCGCGCCGTTCGGCACGGTGCCGCTCACGCGCGCGTCGCTCGCGTTCGATCACGTGAACCCGCAGGCGATCGCGCCGGGCGCGCCGGCCGCCGATCTCGCGGTGCGCGCGGAGCTGGCGCCCGTGACAGCGCCGGCCGGCACTGCCCCGGCGAAGGGGTTCGCGGTGACCGGCCCCGTGTCGATCGTCAACGCGAAGCCCGGCACGCTCGGCGAGCACCTGCTGCCGGTCGTCGACGCGCATGCGATCGTCAATCTCGACGCGCACGCGCAGCGAATCGACGGCCTCGCGCTGCAACTGATCCGCGACGGCAGCGTGACCGGCAACGGCACGCTGACGGGCGGCAAGGGCCGCTTCGACCTGAAGGTCGCGAATCTCGACCTGAACGCCTTCGTTGCCGAGTTGCGGCCGATGCGCCTGGGCGGGCCGCTCGGCGTGACGCTCGCCGGCGACGTGACGACCGTCGACTTCGACCTGAACGATCCGAAGCTCGCGCTCGGCGCGCGTGCGAAGGTCGCGCTGACGCCGCAGCAGACGGTGCTGACCGATGCACGCGTGACGGCGGGCAAGGGCCGTATCGACCTGACCGGCGTGTTCCGTCACGACGCGCATTCGAGCTACGACGCGAAGGCGACGCTGACCGCGTTCGATCCGCTGCTGCTCGCGGCGATGGGCGCGCCGAAGGCCGGTAGCGGCAAGCCGGCGGCAAAAGTGGCCAAAACAGCGACCAAAACCGCCGCCGCGGCCAAGGCGCCCGCGAGGCGCGGCGAGACGCGCGTATCGGGCACGCTGACGGCATCCGGCGCGTTCGCGCCGCAGGTATCGACGAAGGCGACCTTCAAGCTCGGCGACAGCCTGTACGACGGCGTGCCGCTGACCGGCGCGGGCGTCGTGCAGTTCGCCGGCTCGCGGATCCTGCCGAGCAATGCGACGCTGTCGATCGCGGGCAACCACGTCGACCTGCGCGGCAGTTTCGGCGCGCCGGGCGACCGGCTGCGCTTCGTCGTCGACGCGCCGGAGCTCGACCGGCTCGGCTTCGGCGTGCAGGGGCTCGTGCAGGCGCAGGGCGAGCTGACCGGCAGCTTCGCGCATCCGAACGTCACGGCCACGTACAAGGCCCAGCACGTCGTGGTCGGCTCGAACCGGATCGGTGCCGCGCAGGGGCGCGCCGACATCCGCGACGGCGCGCACGGCGCGCTCGTATTCACGGCCGACGCGACCGACATCGCACTCGGTTCGCTGCAACTGAAATCGCTGCGCGCGAACCTCGACGGCACGCGCGCGAAGCACACGCTCGACGCGTCGGCGATGGGGACGGCCGGCGGCCGCGTGATCGACCTGACGCTCGCGGCGAACGGCGGCGTGGTCGAGAGCCGCGACGGAACGCGCTGGGACGGCACCGTCACGCGCCTCGCGAATCGCGGCACGCCGGCGGTGGCGCTGCAGGCGCCGCTTGCGGTGTCGGCCGGCGCCGGCCGCGTGACGCTCGGCGCGACGCGGCTCACGCTCGAAGGCGCGGCGATCGACCTGAAGTCGTTCGTGTTCGACCACGGCCAGATGCGCTCGGCGGGCGCCGTGCGCGATGCATCGGTCGCCCGTTTCCTCGAGATCCGCCAGGAACTGACGGGCCAGCGGCCGCCGGTGCGCACCGACGTCGTGCTCGATGCCGACTGGGATTTCTCGCTCGGCGCGAACGCGACGGGCTACGTGCAGGTGAAGCGGCGCGGCGGCGACGTGACGATCGAGACCGGGCGCGGTATCGCGTCGCTCGGGCTGACCGACCTGTCCGCGCGCGCGAGCTTTGCGCCCGGCAACCGGCTCAACGTGGTGGCGCTCGCGAAGGCGAACCGGGTCGGCACGCTCGACGCGAACGTCACCGTGCCGTTCGCGCTGCGCGACGGCGTGTTCGGCGTCGTCGACGACGGCCCGCTGTCGGGCCGCATCGACGCCGACATTCCGTCGCTGAAGGCGACCGGCAACCTGTTCGGGCCGAGCTACCTGCTCGGCGGGCGCGCGGCGTTGAAGCTGACGGTCGCGGGCACGCCGGTGAAGCCGAACGTGTCGGGGATGCTGACCGGCGACGACCTGTCCGCGACGCTCGTCGATCAGGGCGTGCAGCTGAAGGACGGCATCGTGCGCGTGAAGCTCGCGGAGAACCTCGTCGAATTCCAGCAGGTCGAGTTCCACGGCGGCGACGGCACGCTGCGCGCGATCGGCCGCGTACGTCTCGACGGTGAGGCGCCCGACCTGACCGCGAGCATCGTCGCGGACAAGCTCGAGCTGTTCGCGGCGCCGGATCGCAAGCTGTCGCTGTCGGGCAAGGCGACCGTCGCGAACGACGGGCCGCGCGGCGCACTGTCGATCGACGGCAAGTTCGTCGTCGACCGCGCGCTGTTCGACCTGCCGGAGGAGTCGGCGCCGCACCTGTCCGACGACGTCGTGATCGTGCGCCCGGACGGCACGGTGCGCGGCGACGTGCAGACCGGTACGGCGGTCGCGAAGCCGCAGAAGGTCGAGGACAAGCCGGCGCCGTCGCTCGCGCCGCGCGCGAACATCGACATCGGGCTCGGCAACAACTTCCGCTTCAAGGGCCACGGCGCGGATCTCGGCCTGCGCGGCACGATCACCGTGATGAGCGCGCCGGGCGTGCCGCTGCGCGCGGTCGGCAACGTGCGCGTGACGGAAGGCTCGACGTATACGTCGTTCGGCCGCAAGCTCGCGGTCGAGAACGGCTTCTTCACGTTCAACGGTCCGGTGTCGAATCCGGGCGTGAACATCCTCGCGATGCGGCGCAACCAGGAGGTCGAGGCCGGCGTGCAGGTCACCGGCACGATCCAGTCGCCGACGGTCAAGCTCGTGTCCGAGCCGAACGTCACCGACAACGAAAAGCTGTCGTGGCTGCTGTTCGGGCACGGCACCGACCAAGGCAACAACGTCGGCCAGCAGAACGCGATGACGGCCGCGCTCGGGCTGCTTGGCAGCGCGACCGGCAAGCGCGTCGCGCAGAGCATCGGTCTCGACGAATTCTCGATCGGCCGCAGCGACGTCGGCCTGACCGATGCGCAGGTCGTGCAGATCTCGAAGGCGATCAACGAGCGCTTCGTGCTCGGTTACGAGCAAGGGCTGCAATCGGCGAGCAACGCGTTCAAGGCGACGATCAACCTGACGCGCTTCTGGTCGGTGTCCGCGTACGGCGGCACGTTCCAGGGCGTCGACCTGAACTACACGCGGCGTTTCGATCGCTGGTTCGGCCAGCGGTGACGAAGCGGGCGCCCGGCCGGTCGGCCACGCGCGCCGGCGCCCCGGTTCGCGCGTGCGCACGCGCCGAAGCCTGCCCGCGCAGCGGCGAGCGTCACGCCGACCTGCAACCACCGGCCGCAGCGCCGCTCGCTGCCGCCCATGAAAAAGCCCCGCACGTGGTGCGGGGCTTCTCGTGCAAGCAGCGGCGCGTGCGGCTTACTTCACGCGCATGCCGGGCTTCGCGCCGCTGTGCGGCTCGAGGATGTAGAGGCCCGGCTCGGCCTTCTCGTCGGCCGCCGACGCGGCGAGCACCATCCCTTCGGACAGCCCGAACTTCATCTTGCGCGGCGCGAGGTTCGCGACCATCACCGTCAGCTTGCCGACGAGCTGCTCGGGCTGGTACGCGGACTTGATGCCCGAGAACACGTTGCGGGTCTTTTCCTCGCCGACATCGAGCGTGAGCTGCAGCAGCTTGTCGGAGCCCTCGACGGCCTGGCACGCGACGATCTTCGCGATGCGCAGGTCGATCTTCGCGAAATCGTCGATCGAGATCGGACCGTCGTCGGCGCCGTTCGCCGCAGCCACCTTCGCGTTCGCCTTCGCGTTTTTCGCGTCCTTCGCGGCGTTGGCGGCGGTTGCCCCCGCGGCAGCGGCGCCGGCGGCCTCGGCCTGCAGCGAATCGCGGTTCGCGGCGAGCAGCGCGTCGATCTGCTTCGGATCGACCCGCGTCATCAGGTGCTGGTACGCCTTGATCGGCTGCGCGGACGACAGCGGCTTCGCGGCGTCGGCCCACGTGAGCGGCGCGATCCCGAAGAAGGCCTCGACGGCTTCGGCCACGCGCGGCATCACCGGCTTCAGCGCGAGCGACAGCAGGCGGAACGCCTCGAGGCTCACGCTGCAGGTTTCGTGCAGCGCGACCGCATTGGCCGGATCCTTCGCGAGTTCCCACGGCTTCGCGCCGTCGACGTACGCGTTCACTTCGTCCGCGAGCTCCATCGTCTGGCGCAGCGCGCGGCTGTATTCGCGCGCTTCATAGTGCGCGGCGATCACCGGAATCGCATCGCGCAGCGTCGCGACGAGCGGATGGTTCATCGCGCTGTCCTGCACGCGGCCGTCGAAACGCTTGAGCAGGAAGCCGGCCGCGCGGCTCGCGATGTTCACGTACTTGCCGACGAGGTCGCTGTTCACGCGCGCCTGGAAATCGTCGAGGTTCAAGTCGATGTCTTCCATCGTCGCGTTCAGCTTCGCGGCGAAGTAGTAGCGCAGCCATTCCGGGTTCAGGCCCGTGTCGATGTAGCTCTGCGCGGTGATGAACGTGCCGCGCGACTTCGACATCTTCGCGCCGTCGACCGTCAGGAAGCCGTGCGCGAACACGTTGGTCGGCGTGCGATGGCCCGAGAACTCGAGCATCGCCGGCCAGAACAGCGTGTGGAAATACAGGATGTCCTTGCCGATGAAGTGGTACTGCTCGGCCTTCGTGCCCGGGCGGATCCACGCATCGAAGTCGATGCCGTTGCGGTCGCACAGGTTCTTGAAGCTCGCGTAGTAGCCGACCGGCGCGTCGAGCCACACGTAGAAGTACTTGCCGGGCGCGCCCGGGATCTCGAAGCCGAAGTACGGCGCGTCGCGCGAGATGTCCCAGTCGGCGAGCTTGGCCTCGCCGGCGTCGCCGAGCCATTCGCGCATCTTGTTGGTCGCTTCGGGCTGTGCGAGGCCGCTGACCCATTCGCGCAGGAACGACTCGCAGCGCGGGTCCGACAGGCGGAAGAAGTAGTGCGTCGACGTCTTGCGCACCGGCGTCGCACCGGACACGACCGAGTACGGGTTCAGCAGTTCGGTCGGCAGGTAGGTCGAGCCGCACACTTCGCAGTTGTCGCCGTACTGGTCCTTCGCGTGGCACTTCGGGCATTCGCCCTTGATGAAGCGGTCCGGCAGGAACATTTCCTTGACCGGGTCGTACGCCTGTTCGATCTCGCGCTCGGCGATCAGGTCGTTTTCCTTCAGCGCGAGGTAGATCTTCTCGCTCAGCACGCGGTTCTCGTCCGAGTCGGTCGAGTAGAAGTTGTCGAACGACACGCCGAAGCTGTCGAAGTCGCGCTTGTGCTCGGTCCACACGCGCTCGATCAGCTGCTTCGGCGTCAGGCCTTCCTTCTCCGCGCGCAGCATGACCGGCGTGCCGTGCGTGTCGTCGGCGCCGATGTAGTAGACCTCGTGACCGTGCATTCGCAGCGTCCGCACCCAGATGTCGGTCTGGATGTACTCGACCAGGTGGCCGATGTGGATCTGGCCGTTGGCATAGGGCAGTGCGGACGTAACGAGGATCTGGCGGCTGCCTTGCGGCGCCGCAGCCTGCACGGAAGTGAGGTCGGATGCGGACATAGGGTCTGTAGAAGAACGGCGGAAACGACGGAAACTGCGATTCTAGCAGGGGCGCGGGCAGGTCAGCCGGCGCGGGCGCCGTGGATCGGGCGCCGGAAGGGGCGGGGCCGCGGCGGCGGCGTGCCAGGCGGTGCGATGCTGCGATGCAGCAGGCGAATTCCGGGCAAAAAAAACCGGGGCGAATTCGGCCCCGGAGCAACAACGACAAGAGGAGAATGGTGACGCGCCGGCAGCGCCAGCCGCGTACCGTAAAGACAGACCGCGGGTCGCGACAGAAGTTCGAAATTTTTTTCGATTTGTTACGGAGCCCGCGGGAAGCCTTGTGCGGCGGGGCCGCGCGCCCGGCGCGCGACCCCGTTTCCTCTCGCGACGATGCTTACTGCTGGGCTGCGCGCAGGTAGATCTCGACGCGGCGGTTTTGTGCGCGTCCGGCTTCGGTCGCGTTGTCCGCGATCGGGTTCGACGGGCCCATGCCCTGTGCCGCCAGGCGACCGCCGGCGACGCCACGCTGCACCAGCGCGTTGACGACGCTCTGCGCACGGTTCTGCGACAGCGTCTGGTTCAGCTGCTGCGAACCCGTGCTGTCCGTGTAGCCGACGACCGATGCCGTCACTTGCGGGTTCTGGTTCAGCGTCGTCGCCAGGTCGTTCAGCAGCGGCGTGAAGGCCGGCGTGATCGCGTACTGGTTGGTCGCGAACGTCACCGAGCTCGGCACGTTCAGCTTCAGCGAGCCGTCCGGCTGCTCGGTCACCTGCGTGCCCGTCTTGGCTGCCGACGGCGCGAGCTTGTTCTTGATCGCCTGCCAGTTGTAACCCGTCACGCCGCCGACCAGTGCGCCGACGCCCGCGCCGATCGCCGCGCCCTTGCCGCCGCCGGCCAGCGCGCCGATGCCTGCGCCCAGCGCTGCGCCGGTGCCGGTCCCGACGGCCGTGTTGTTGCCTTGCTGCGTGGCGCAGCCTGCCAGCAGTGCGCCGGCCAAGGCGAAGACGGACAGGCGAGTCGCGATTTTCATGTTCATCTTGAATTCCTCTCTTGGTTGAACGAGTCGACAACGACGACAAACAACAGTTACGGCTCCCGGCACGGACGCCCGAAAAAGGTGGGCAGGCCCGTGCCCGCGGCAGCCGCCGAGGCGGCTGCATGCCCAGTTCGCCAGCGTGGCTGTTCCGGACAGGGTGATGCGTCAGCCTCTACAATATAGGCGGTTCGTGGCCGATTTGGCCCCATAGCATGCCGCACGCGAAGATTGCTCCGCCGCGCGCGTTCGCGCAATGGCGTGCAACAGATTCTTTCACTTTTCCCGATTTTCGCAGCGTTATTTGATATTTCTTGACGTTTGCGCGAGAGAAAAACGTTTTCACGGAGTTTCGATGAGCATTGACCGGGCACAAGTCGACGCCGCATTGGCGGCTGTCGTCGACCCCAATACGGGCCGTCCTTACGCGGCGAACAAGGGCGTGCGCAACGTCGCGATCGACGGCGACGCCGTGGCGGTCGACGTGGTGCTCGGCTATCCCGCGCGCAGCCAGGACGACGACGTGCGCGCGCGCATCGCCGCTGCGCTGAAGGCCGTGCCGGGCGTGCGCGACGCACGCGTCGCCGTGTCGCAGGAGATCGTCGCGCACACGGTGCAGCGCGGCGTGAAGCTGCTGCCGAACGTGAAGAACATCGTCGCGGTCGCGTCGGGCAAGGGCGGCGTCGGCAAGAGCACGACGGCCGTCAACCTCGCGCTCGCGCTCGCCGCGGAAGGCGCGTCGGTCGGCATTCTCGACGCCGACATCTACGGTCCGTCGCTGCCGACCATGCTCGGCATTCACGGCCAGCGGCCCGAGTCGCCCGACAACCAGTCGATGAACCCGCTGGTCGGCCACGGGCTGCAGGCGAACTCGATCGGCTTCCTGATCGAGGAAGACAACCCGATGGTGTGGCGCGGCCCGATGGCGACGTCGGCGCTCGAGCAGCTGTTGCGACAGACCAACTGGCGCGAGCTCGACTACCTGATCGTCGACATGCCGCCGGGCACGGGCGACATCCAGCTCACGCTCGCGCAGCGCGTGCCGGTGACCGGCGCCGTGATCGTGACGACCCCGCAGGACATCGCGCTGCTCGACGCGAAGAAGGGCCTGAAGATGTTCGAGAAGGTCGGGATTCCGATCCTCGGTATCGTCGAGAACATGAGCATCCACGTGTGCTCGAACTGCGGCCACGAAGAGCACATCTTCGGCGCGGGCGGTGCCGAGCGGATGGCGCAGGACTACGGCGTGACCGTGCTCGGCAGCCTGCCGCTCGACATCGCGATCCGCGAGCGCGCCGACAGCGGCACGCCGACGGTCGCGGCCGAACCGGACGGCGCGCTGGCGCGGCGCTATCGCGACATCGCGCGCGGGGTCGCGCTGGCGATCGCCGAGCGCGCACGCGACATGACGTCGAAGTTCCCGTCGATCGTTGTTCAAAATACGTAAAACCCTTGCGGGGCGGGGCCTCACGCTGTTTACGGCGCCGCGAGGCGCGGTATCATGGCGACTTTTCCCGGGTCCCTTTACCCGCCCGGCATGGCCGCCGTGTCGAACGGCCGCCAGCCGGCATGAGGATCGAATGAACCAACGACATCACGGCGTGCGCGCCGGCCGCGCGCGGCGCGCGCTGCTGGCCGCCGCCGCGCTGGGCCTGCTGGCCGGCTGTACCTCTTTTTCCTCGTCGCACGAAAAGCGTGCCGACGCGCAGTTGCAGCCGACCGTCGGCTCGCAGGCGCGCGGCGCGGTGACGTTCGTCGAACGCCCGGATGGCGTCCAGGTCACGTACAACCTGGCCGGCCTGCCGCCGAACAGCGATCACGCGCTGCAGGTGCACGAGCGCGGCGACTGCAACGCGGGCGACGGCTCGAGCGCCGGCCAGGTGTTCGCGCCGGCCGCCGACCGGCTGCGCGCGGGCGCGCGCGTCGCCGGCGATCTCGGCAACATCCATGCGGATGCGAACGGCGTCGCCGCCGGTTTCATCGTCGCGCCCGATCTGGCCCTCGATGGCGTGCGCTCCGCGCTGAACCGCGCGGCGCTGGTGCACCGCGAGCCGAGCGATCCGGCGTTTCCGCAGCATGGCGCGGGACCCGCCCTCGCCTGTGGCGTGATCCGTTGACGGCCGCCGCGTACGCGAGCCGATGATCGCGTAAAATGTGCGCCTTTCCGGGTCGCCGCGTCGCGAGCGACCCTTCCTGACTGTCACGCAGCGTTTCCTGGCGCCCCGATATGAAACGACCCCAACGCTCACTTCGTTCGCTGTCCCCCGCGGGGACGGCCAGCCTTCTTGGGACGGCCCGGCGGAGGCTGGCATGAGCATCAAGTCCGACAAGTGGATTCGGCGCATGGCCGAAGAACACAAGATGATCGAGCCGTTCGTGCCCGATCAGGTCCGCGCGTCCGAGGACGGCCGCCGGATCGTCAGCTACGGCACGTCGAGCTACGGCTACGACATCCGCTGCGCGGACGAATTCAAGATCTTCACGAACATCAACTCGACGATCGTCGATCCGAAGAACTTCGACGAGGGTTCGTTTGTCGATTTCAAGGGCGACGTGTGCATCATCCCGCCGAACTCGTTCGCGCTGGCCCGCACCGTCGAATATTTCCGCATCCCGCGCACCGTGCTCACCGTCTGCCTCGGCAAGTCGACCTACGCGCGCTGCGGGATCATCGTCAACGTGACGCCGTTCGAACCCGAGTGGGAAGGCTACGTCACGCTGGAATTCTCGAATACCACGCCGCTGCCCGCGAAGATCTACGCGAACGAAGGTGTCGCGCAGGTGCTGTTCTTCGAAAGCGACGAAGTGTGCGACGTGTCGTACGCCGATCGCGGCGGCAAGTATCAGGGTCAGCGCGGTGTCACGCTGCCGAAAACCTGATCTGGTTGCATAACGTCTCACCAGTTTCCGGGTGACCGCTGCGCGTGACGCGCCGCGGTCGTTCTTTTTGGAGAATCGCCCATGAAGTTTCGTTTCCCCGTCGTCATCATCGACGAAGATTTCCGCTCCGAGAACATCTCGGGCTCCGGCATCCGGGCGTTGGCCGAAGCGATCGAGAAGGAGGGCGTCGAAGTCCTCGGCCTCACGAGCTACGGCGATCTGACGTCGTTCGCGCAGCAATCGAGCCGCGCGTCGTGCTTCATCCTGTCGATCGACGACGACGAACTCATGCTCGGCGAAACGGGCCCGGACGGCGAACTGCCCGAGCTCGCGACCGCGATCATCGAGCTGCGCGCGTTCGTCACCGAAGTGCGTCGCCGCAACGCGGACATCCCGATCTTCCTGTACGGCGAGACGCGCACGTCGCGGCATCTGCCAAACGACATCCTGCGCGAACTGCACGGCTTCATTCACATGTTCGAGGACACGCCGGAGTTCGTCGCGCGCCACATCATCCGCGAGGCGAAGGTCTATCTCGACTCGCTCGCGCCGCCGTTCTTCAAGGAACTGGTGAAGTACGCGGACGAAGGCTCGTACTCGTGGCACTGCCCGGGCCACTCGGGCGGCGTCGCGTTCCTGAAGAACCCGCTCGGCCAGATGTTCCATCAGTTCTTCGGCGAGAACATGCTGCGCGCCGACGTCTGCAACGCGGTCGACGAGCTCGGCCAGCTGCTCGATCACACGGGCCCGGTCGCGGCGTCCGAGCGCAATGCGGCGCGCATCTTCAGCGCGGACCACCTGTTCTTCGTGACCAACGGCACGTCGACGTCGAACAAGATCGTCTGGCACGCGACGGTCGCACCCGGCGACATCGTGCTGGTCGACCGCAACTGCCACAAGTCGATCCTGCACGCGATCACGATGACGGGCGCGATCCCCGTGTTCCTCACGCCGACGCGCAACCACTTCGGCATCATCGGGCCGATCCCGCGCGACGAATTCAAGCCGGAGAACATCCGCCGGAAGATCGAGGCGAACCCGTTCGCGCGCGAGGCGATGCGCCAGAACCCGGACATGAAGCCGCGCATCCTGACGATCACGCAGAGCACGTACGACGGTGTCGTCTACAACGTCGAGATGATCAAGGACCTGCTCGGCGACCTGCTCGACACGTTGCACTTCGACGAAGCGTGGCTGCCGCACGCGACGTTCCACGACTTCTACCGCGACATGCACGCGATCGGCGACGGCCGCCCGCGCACGGGCGCGCTCGTGTTCGCGACGCACTCGACGCACAAGCTGCTCGCCGGCATCTCGCAGGCGTCGCAGATCGTCGTGCAGGATTCCGAGAACCGCACGTTCGACAAGCACCGCTTCAACGAGGCGTACCTGATGCACACGTCGACGAGCCCGCAGTACGCGATCATCGCGTCGTGCGACGTCGCGGCCGCGATGATGGAGCCGCCGGGCGGCACCGCGCTCGTCGAGGAATCGATCGCCGAGGCGATCGACTTCCGCCGCGCGATGCGCAAGGTCGACGCCGAATACGGCGACGACTGGTTCTTCAGCGTGTGGGGTCCGGACGACCTGTCGGAAGAAGGCATCGGCTCGCGCGACGACTGGATGCTGAAGCCGAACGACCACTGGCACGGCTTCGGCCCGCTGGCGGAAGGCTTCAACATGCTCGACCCGATCAAGGCGACGATCATCACGCCGGGGCTCGACGTCGACGGCGAGTTCGGCGAGACGGGCATCCCGGCCGCGATCGTCACGAAGTACCTGGCCGAGCACGGGATCATCGTCGAGAAGACCGGCCTGTACTCGTTCTTCATCATGTTCACGATCGGCATCACGAAGGGCCGCTGGAACTCGATGGTGACCGAGCTGCAGCAGTTCAAGGACGACTACGACAACAACCAGCCGCTGTGGCGCGTGCTGCCGGAATTCGTCGCGCAGCATCCGCGCTACGAGCGTGTCGGCCTGCGCGACCTGTGCACGCAGATCCACGACGTGTACCGCGCGAACGACATCGCGCGCCTGACGACGGAGATGTACCTGTCGGACATGGAGCCGGCGATGAAGCCGTCGGACGCGTTCGCGAAGCTCGCGCACCGCAAGATCGACCGCGTGCCGCTCGACGAGCTCGAAGGCCGCGTGACGAGCATCCTGCTCACGCCGTACCCGCCGGGCATTCCGCTCCTGATCCCGGGCGAGCGCTTCAACAAGACGATCGTGAACTACCTGCGGTTCGCGCGCGACTTCAACGAACGCTTCCCGGGCTTCCACACCGACATCCACGGCCTCGTCGCGGAAGAGGTGAACGGGCGCGTCGAGTACTTCGTCGACTGCGTGCGCGACTGATGGCGACGCAGGGACGAATCCGGACGATGCGCGCGGCGCTGGCCGCGCTCGTCGCCTGGGCGAGCTGGTCGGCAGGGCCGGCGGGGCTGAACGTCGCGCATGCGGAAGTGGCGGCGGCCGACCCGATCGACGTCGCGATGCGGCAGTGTCTCGCGCGGCGCGACCGGTCGTCGACGGCCGGCCAGATCCAGTGCATGGGCGAAGCGCAGCAGCAGTGGCAGGCGGTGATGGACGGCGCGTACCAGCGCCTGTCGAACGACGCGCCGGCCGACGCGAAGCGCGGCTGGCAGGACAGCCAGCGCCGCTGGGTCACGTGGCGCAAGGATGAAATTCATCTGCTGAAGGCCGTGTACGACACGACGCGCGGCACGTCGTACGCGATGTCGAGCGCCGACATGCAGCTGCAGCCGGTGCGCGATCGCGCGTTGGCGCTGCGCGCGGCGGCCGACCGTTATGCACCGCCGCCTGCCGCCGTGCCGGTGGCGGCCACGAGCGGTGCGCAGGGCGGTACCCGCGGCGGGGCGGTCGCGGCGCCAAGCGCCGCCGCGGCAGCCGGCGGCAAGCCGGCGAACGCGCCGCGCGATCCGGCGATCCGCCGCGTGCGGCCGTGCGTGCAGGATGCCGCATGCGAGCACGCGCTGTTCGACTTGAACCGCTATTACCAGAAGCTGCGTCGCAAGATGCCTGCGCATTCGGCCGCGACGCTCGTGCGCGCGCAACGCGCGTGGGAGGCGTTCCGCGATTCGACTGCGCCGCTCGTCGGCGAGGACGGTCGCGTCGACCTGATCGGCGCGCGCATCGCGACGATGAAGCGGCTGTCGGAGACGGCCGGCAACGACTGAGGATCGCCGCGATGCCGGTCATCCGGCGCGGCAACGCAAAACGGGCACCCGCGGGTGCCCGTTTGCATGTGGCGCGCCGCGTGGCGCTTACGCGGGCTGCTGCGTGTCCAGACGCCCGAACCACGACGGCACGAGCGCGACTGCATCGTCGAGCGACGCGAGCACGTGCAGGCTCAGCGCGACGATCTCGGGCGTCGGCGCCTTCAGGTCGGGCACGGTGACGACCGACGCACCGGCGCCGGCGGCCGATTGCGCGCCGAAATCGCTGTCCTCGAACGCGACGCACGCGTGCGCCGGCACGCCGAGGCGTTCGGCCGCGAGCCGGTACACGGCCGGGTCGGGCTTGCCGCGCGCGACTTCGTCGCCACCCGCGATCGCGCGGAAAAACGGCAGTACGCCGACCGCGTCGAGCCGCGCACGAATCACGTCGCGCGCGGACGACGACGCGACCGCGCACGGAATGCCGGCCTGCGCGAGCGTCTCGAGCAACGCCAGCGCGCCGGACTTCAGCGGAAACTTCGGATGGGGTTCGGGCGCGGCGAGTTGCTCGCGCACGCGGATGCGCACGGCGTCGAACGTGTCGGCGTGGCCGATCAGCCGCGCGAGAATCACCTGGCCTTCGGCGAACGAGCGGCCGACGATCTGCAGGTAGTCGATCTCGGTCAGCACGACGCCATGCGCGTTCGACACGTCGATCCACGTGTTCATGATGGTCCGCTCGGAATCGACGAGCAGGCCGTCCATGTCGAAGAGCGCGGCGGAGAAGGTCATCGGCGGTATCCGGAAACGGGAAAACGGAACAGCGGGGAAGGCGTCGGGCGGCGCGACGGCCGCCCGAATGAAGAACGGACGCCGAAGGCGTCCGCTCGTGACAGCGTGCTTACTTGCCGAGCGCGGCGCGGGCAGCCTTGACCGCCGCACGCACCTGATCGGGTGCGGTGCCGCCTGGGTGGTTGCGGCTCGCGACCGACCCTTCGAGCGTCAGGTAGCCGAACACGTCGTCGCCGATCAGGTGCGCGACGTTCGGCAGTTCCTGCTTCATTTCGTCGAGCGTCAGGTCGGCGAGGTCGATGCCGCGGTCGTCGCAGATCTTCACCGCGTGCGCGACGGCTTCGTGCGCATCGCGGAACGGCAGGCCGCGCTTCACCAGGTAGTCGGCGAGGTCGGTGGCGGTCGAGAAGCCCTGCAGCGCGGCCGCGCGCATCGCGTCCGGCTTCACCGTGATGCCCGCGACCATCTCGGCGAAGATCCGCAGCGTGTCGGCGACGGTGTCGACCGTGTCGAACAGCGGTTCCTTGTCTTCCTGGTTGTCCTTGTTGTACGCGAGCGGCTGGCCCTTCATCAGCGTGAGGAGCGCCATCAGGTGGCCGTTCACGCGGCCGGTCTTGCCGCGCGCGAGCTCGGGCACGTCCGGGTTCTTCTTCTGCGGCATGATCGAGCTGCCGGTGCAGAAGCGGTCGGCGATGTCGATGAAGCCGACGCGCGGGCTCATCCACAGCACGAGTTCCTCGGAGAAGCGCGACACGTGCGTCATCACGAGCGCGGATGCCGCCGTGAATTCGATCGCGAAATCGCGATCCGACACCGCGTCGAGCGAGTTCGCGCAGATGCCGTCGAAGCCGAGCGTCTTCGCGACCGCGTGACGGTCGATCGGATAGCTGGTGCCGGCGAGCGCGGCCGCGCCGAGCGGCAGGCGGTTCACGCGGGTGCGGCAGTCGCGCATGCGCTCGGCGTCGCGCGTGAACATCTCGACGTACGCGAGCAGGTGGTGGCCGAACGTGACCGGCTGCGCGACCTGCAGGTGCGTGAAGCCCGGCATGATCGTGTCCGCGTTCTGCTCCGCGAGGTCGATCAGCGCGCCACGCAGGTCGTTCAGGAGGCCGCCGATGCGGTCGATCTCGCCACGCAGCCACAGACGGATGTCGGTCGCGACCTGGTCGTTGCGCGAGCGGCCCGTGTGCAGGCGCTTGCCGGCGTCGCCGATCAGCGCGGTGAGGCGCGCCTCGATGTTCAGGTGGACGTCCTCGAGATCCAGCTGCCATTCGAATTCGCCGCGCTCGATCTCGCCCTTGATCTGCGTCATCCCGCGTTCGATCGCGGCGAGGTCGTCGGCGCTGATGATCTTCTGCGCCGCGAGCATGCTCGCGTGCGCGAGCGAGCCGGCGATGTCGACGAGCGCGAGGCGCTTGTCGAAAAACACCGACGACGTGTAGCGCTTGACCAGCTCCGACATCGGTTCCGAGAAGCGGGCCGACCAGGCCTCGCCCTTTTTGTGCAGTTGGGACGTCATGGCGATTCTTCGAAGGGGAGTTGGGCGGCGTGCGCCGCCGAGGGAATCCCGCAATTCTAGCATTCGCGGGGCGGGCGGCCGACGCGTGCGCCGGCCGCGAACCGGCGCGGCTCACGGGGCGCTGCACGTCAGCGGTCCGATCCGCGGCAGCGTGCCGTCGTCCGGGCGCCGATACGCGAACGCGACGGCGCAGTCGCGGCCGTCGCCGGAGATTTCGAGGTGATTGTTCGCGACGAGGCCGTCGACGAAGGTCAGGCCGTCATAGCCGACGATCGTGCGCTGGCCGCTTTCGACGTGGCGAACCTCGAGCCCGGGCGGCAGCGGCGTGCCGTCCGGCGCGCGCAGCGCGATCGACGCGGCGCTGTAGCGGGTCACCGCGAAGTGCGCGAGCACGCCGGAGCGCGCCTGCGGCACGACGTCGAGCGTCGTGTCGGCGATCCGTGCGTCGGCGGGCAGCGCGGTGCCGTCGATCGCGACGCGATTGCTCTGATAGGCATTCAGGTCGGGCACGAGCAGGTAGCCGGCCCGGTCCGTCTCGCCGATCAGCCGGTTCTGGTGCAGCACGGGGACGCGCCCGGTGTCGGTCGAGACGAGCGCGAAACCGTCGTCGACGCGGCGCGCCGTCATCAGCCGGCCGTCCATCAGCACGAGCGCGCCCGTGACGTCGACCGACGCGTTGCCGCGCCCGTCGAACGATTGCGCGAGCAGCGCGACCTGGCCGGCGCGGCCGAGATACTGCAGTTGCCCCTGCGCGTAGCGGATGCCCGCGTTGGCGCCCGCCTGCACGTTCCAGCCGACGCCGCCGCCGTAGTCGGGCGGCCGTGTCGCGTTCAGCGTGTAGGTGGAGTCGCCGTTCTGCCGCCCGGCGTTCGCCGAGACCGACGTGTTGCCGCCGAGCCCGACGCTCAGGCTCACGAAGAAGCCGCGTGCGTCGTGCTGCCGGAAGTCCTGGAAGCCGCTGAACGTGATCGATGTCAGCCCGCCGAGATTGACCAGGTATGCGATCGAGCCGATGCGCGACGCGGCGACGCCCGGATACTTGAGGGCGAGATAGCTGAACGACAGGGTCTGCGCGCGCAGGAACGGGAACGAGATCGTGACGCGGTCGGTGGCGCGCGAGACCGGCACGCCTTCGCGGCTGCCGAGGTCGCTGTAGTCGCCGAAGGCGCGCAGCGTCTGCGCATCGATCGAGAAGCGCGGCGTCACGTACTGGTAGCCGACGCCGGCCTGCACGCCCGCGCGGCCCGGGGCGCTGACCGCGAGCGACGCATTCGCCACGCCGCGTTCGCCGAGGCGCGCGAGCGCGCCGGCACCTGCGTTGTAGACGCCCGCCGTCGCTTCCGCATGCGCCTCGACGGTCAGCCGCTCGCTGATGCCGTAGCGCAGCGAGCCGCTCGCCGCCGGTGTGCGCGCATAGTCGAACGAATCGTCGCCATAGGCGCGGCGCAGGAACCCGGCTTCCGCCGAATAGCTGGCGAGGCCGGGCGCGAGCAGGCGCGTATCGACGTACAGCGGAATGGACGTCGCGATCGAGCGGCCGAGCGCGTCGCGCGTGACGACCGTCGCGTTGCCTGCGCCGGTGATCCCGGGCACGCTGTTGATCACGAACGGCCCGCTCGGCACGTCGCCGCTGAACTGGCGCACGTTGTTCACGTACAGGTCGACCGAGGTCGGCACGACCGCGCTGCCGGACAGCGCAGGCACCGGAAACGTGACGAGGTCGGGGCGCAGGCCGAAGTTGCTGCGCCACTGCACGCCGCCGAGGCGCAGCGAGCGCGTCCATGACAACGACGACGAAATCGTGTCGCCGATCTGGGTCGTCGTGAGCGTGCCGGGGTTCGAGTGGCTCCACGACGTGTCGTAGCGCACGTAGCGCCGGCGGTCGTCGTACAGGTACGCGATGCCGGTGCTGCTGAATACGCCGGCCGGATCGAAATAGCGCGCCTCGCTCCAGACCGCGAGCGGCGCATGGGCGACGGTCTGCGCGTAGGCGTCGTAGTTCAGCACGAAGCCGCGGCCGGAGGTGGCGGGCGGCGCGGCTGCCAGTGCGCGCGTATCGAACGTGTGCGGGATGCGCAGCGCGTCGGGCACCCGCAGGTCGAGCGTCTGCCGGCCCGCGTCGTAGTCGTAGCGCAGCCCCGCGAGCGTGTCGAGCGCGACGGGCGTGTTCGACGGCGCGGTCGCCCGGTCGCCGGTCGCGATGCCCAGGTCGTTCAGGTCGGCGGACGCCGCGTACAGCCGGCCGTCGATTTGCTGGAAGCGTGCGATCCGGTGCGTCGGTTCACCGTTGAGCGACACGTCGAGAAACAGTGTGCCCTGAGCAGGCGCAGGCGCGGCTGCCGCTGCCGCCTGCGGCGCCGTCTGTGCGCATCCGGCGCCTGCGTGCACGGCCAGCGCGAGTGCCAGTGAAAACGCCAGCGAAAGCGCAGCAGCGGCGGGCCGGGCATGTCGCGCGGGGCAGGCAGCCCGGAGGGCCGTGCTCGTCGTCGGAACGGGCAACGTCGTGCGATCCTCCGGCGTGGATCAGGGCGATGTCAGCCGGGCCTCGACCGGCTGCGCGTTGACGGTCGCCTGGATCCTGACGAATCCCGCCGCGCCCGCATCCAGCTTGAGCGGCCAGCGTCGCGTGCTGCCCGCGAGCGCGTAGCCGAGCAGGCCGCGCGTGACGTCGTGCACGGTGCCGCGCGCGTCGACGAGCCGAACCGCGGCAATCTGCGCACGGCGTTCGCCGCGGTTGGCGACCGCGAGCCGCGTGCCGGACCCGTCGCGCTCGACGCGCCAGTCGAGGCGCGGCGCTGCCCGGGTGCCTTCGGGCTCGACGAATACGGGCACCGAATAGCGCAGCCGGATCGTGATGCCGTTCTCGACCGGCGTACCGGGCGACGGCAGTTCGTCGATCAATACGCGATAGCTTTCCTCGGCGGCCGGCGCGCCGCGCCCCGTGCGCACGAGCCGGATCAACTGCTCGGCGTTCGCGCCGATCTGCAGCAGCGGCGGCGAGGCGGCGAGCGCATCGGTCGGCGTCATCACGTCGTCGCCGTTTTCCTGCGTCCAGCGATAGGCGCGGACCTGGCCGTAGATCGGCTGTCCGCCCGGATTGCTGAGCGTCATGCTCGCGGCGGCGGCCGACGGCGGCAGGTCGATCGTCACGGGCATGATCTGCAGCGTGGCGGCGGATGCGGCCGCGCACGCCGACGCGACGCACAGCGCGACCAGGGCGCGCGGGAACGATGCCACGGCGCGTCAGAAGTAGACGGTGGCGGTGACGGCGGCCTGATAGGTGTCCGGCTTCGGCGTCGCTTGCGTAGGTACCTGGCCGTACACGTTCAGCAGTTGCGCGGAACCGTTGCCGGTGCCGCCGACCGTGTCGGTGCCTTGCGTGTTGCCCCAGATCGTCGTGTGGCCTGAGTCCTGGTAGAGCTGGTAGCCGACCGTCGTGCCGGTATTGCCGCTCGTCGTCCCGCCCATCAGCCGGCTGGCGACCGTCGAGCCGCTGACCGAGCCGGCGTCGAGTCCGATGTTGTATGGCGTCGAGTTCGAGCAGGTGACGGAGACCGTGGTCTGCTGGTTGAGTGCCGACGTGAGCACGCCGGACGTGCCGAATGCAAGCGGGTTCGCGGAGATCGCGCAGTTGGCCTGGATCGTGAGCGTGACGTTGAACTGGGCGGTGGCGGTGCCGTTCGAATAGACTGCGGCAACGGTGACGGGCTGCAGCGCGGGCGCGAATGCGAAGGTGGCCGCGAGCATGGCTGAAAGAACACGACGTCGGGAATCGTTCATTATGATTGTCTCCTGCCGTTTAATGGGGTCGCCCGGCCGCGGAGTGCCTGCCGCGTGGTCTGTCGCCGGTCGCCGTTACCGCTCTGTCGTTGGTGCAAGACTACTCCACGGACTCGGTCGCGCGCATTGGAGAAAACGCCGATCCGGAGTGCATTGTCCGCGGTTCCTCGCGGAATGCCATCGGCGCTTTTGACATGGATCAAGCAACAATGCGAATGATCGCTGCGCGGACGGATACCATGGGGGCACTGCCCGGGCTGGAAGCCGGGTCGAACGGGCGGGCAATTTCGGGGGAATGCATGGCGGATCAAGGAGTCGACACGACGCGCCGCTGGATGCGCGCGCTATCGTGCCTGTTGCTGGCCGCGCTGCTCGGCATGCCGTGGCTGCCGGCCCGCGCGGACACGTGTTCGGTGACGCCGCCGGTGCCGAGCTTCGGCTCGGTCAGCCCGATTACGCAGCAGGCCTATACGACGAACAGCACGATGACCGTGAGCTGCACGTGGGACGCGCTGAGCGTGAACACCGGCGTGCTCGTTTGCGTGAACCTCGGCGGCACGAGCCCGCGCTACCTGAGCAACGGGGCGAACCAGATGCAGTACGACCTGTATCAGGACTCGGGTTACGCGCAGCCCTGGGGCGCCGTCAGCACCGGCACGACGCCGATATCCGTCTCGTTGACGAAGCCGCTGCTCGGCACGTCCGCGAGTACGAACGTGACCATCTACGGCCGCATTGCGTCGAACCAGCCCACCGTGCCGACCGTGAACAATGCCAGCACGGTCTATTCGCAGAGTTTCAGCGGCAACCAGGCCGCTTACAGCTACAGTTTTTCGCTGCTCGGCGTCGTGTCGCCGACGCCGTGCGCGTCGCAATCGACGGCCGGCACGATGACCGTTACGGCCACGGCCACCGTCATCAACAACTGCATCATCAGCGCGACCGGCGTTGCGTTTCCGGCGTCGGGCGTGCTGGCGTCGGCGCTGACCGCGAGCGGCTCGATCAGTGCGCGATGCACGAACGGCGATGCATTCCAGATCGCGTTGAACGGCGGCGCCAGCGGCAGTGTTACCGCTCGCACGATGCAGCGCACGGGCGGCGGCTCGGTCGCCTATCAGCTCTATCAGGACAGCGGCCACACGCAGCCGTGGGGCGACGGCACCGGCGGCACGACGATGGCGACCGGAACCGGCAGCGGATTCGCGCAGGCGATCGCGATATACGGCCGCGTACCTGCACAGGTGACACCGGCACCCGGCAACTACAGCGACACCATCACCGCGACGATCAGCTTCTGAGCCGCGTCAATCGCGCACGAGCACGACCAGCTTCAGGTCCTCGCGGTGCGCGGGTTTCAGCGTGATCTGCTGGTACACGAGGCGGCCGTCGGCCGGATGGTCGAATTCGCGCAGGCCGCCTTCGCGCTCGAACACGTCCTGCGACGCCCAGTACTGCGCGAACGCATCGCTGCCGGCCATCAGCGCGTCGATCAGCGCGCGGGTCGGCGCATCGGCGAGGTGGCGGATCGAGTCGGCGCGGAATTCGGCCGCGAGCCGGCGCGCGCGGGTTTCCCAGTCGACGATCAGCGTGCGCGCGGCCGGCGCCATGAACGTGAAGCGCAGCAGGTTGCGGTCGTGCTCGTCGTCGAGCCAGCCCGTGAACAGCGCGGCGGCCGGCGCGTTCCATGCGAGCGCGTTCCATTGCCGGTCGAGCACGTACGCCGGCGTGGCGATCGCGGCGACGGTGGCGGCGAGCGTCGGCGGCAGGTCGCCGGCCGCGACGTCGGGCTCGGCCGGATCGCGCTGTGCGGCAAGTTCGAACAGGTACGCGCGTTCGGCCTTCGACAATTGCAGCGCGACGGCGATCCGCGCGAGCGCATCGGCCGATGCCGACACCGGGCGGCCCTGCTCGATCCACGTGTACCAGGTCGGGCTGACGCCGCACAGCTGCGCGACTTCCTCGCGCCGCAGCCCCGGCGTGCGGCGGCGCGGGCCGGGCGGCAGGCCGACGGCCTGCGGCGACAGCCGCTCGCGGTGGGCGCGGATGAATTCGCCGAGCGCGCGGGCGGGCGTCGCATCGAGGGGCGGGGTGGGGGCGGACGACGGCTGGTTCATGCGGAAACGGCTGAAAAGGGGCGCTGAGTGCGCGGCAAGGATCAGGCAGGTGTAACAAATACCAGAATAACTGCTTAACTTGTACTGGTACAAGCGCGGCCCTATTGTAGCGATTCGCGCGCTGACAGGCAGCGAGCACCCCACCCAAGGAAGGAGCGAACGATGAAACACCACGACCAGGTCGCCGACGCATTCGGCACGACGGCCGCCGCCTACCTGACGAGCACGGTCCACGCGACGGGTGCCGATCTGCAGGCGCTGGCCGACGCCGTGCGCGCGACGCCCGAAGCCGCGGTGCTCGATCTCGGCTGCGGCGCCGGCCACGCGAGCTTCGCGGTTGCTCCGCACGTGCGCGACGTGGTCGCGTACGATCTCGCCGCGCCGATGCTCGCGACCGTCGATGCCGCCGCACGCGCGCGCGGGCTCGCGAACATCCGCACGCAGCAGGGCCCGGCCGAGCAACTGCCGTTCGACGCGGGCACCTTCGACTGGGTGGTCAGCCGGATGAGCGCGCACCACTGGCACGACGTGCGCGCGGCGCTTGCCGAGGTGCGCCGCGTGCTGAAGCCCGGCGGCCGCGTGCTGATGATCGACATCGCGGGCAACGACCATCCGCTGCTCGACACGTATCTGCAGGCCGCGGAAGTGCTGCGCGATGCGTCGCACGTGCGCGACTACCGTGCCGACGAATGGCTCGCGATGTTCCGCGACGCCGGGTTCGACGCGCACGTGCAGAGCCGCTGGCGCCTGCCGATCGATTTCGCAACGTGGGTCGAGCGGATCCGCACGCCGGCCGACAGCGTCGCGGGCATTCGTGCGCTGTGGGCGCATGCGCCCGACGAGGTGCACGGCTACTACGCGGTGCAGCCGGACGGCTCGTTCGAGCACGACGCGTTGCTGATCGACGCGCAATGAGCGCGACGGACGGCACGGCGGCCGGTGCCGTCGCGCCGTTCGATGAAAAAAGCCGCGATACGCGTGGTCGCGTATCGCGGCTTTCGTTTTGCGGCTTTCGTTTCGCGATGACGGCGCGGCGCGGGGCAGGCCCGCACCGCGCTCGGATCAGCCCGTGTTGCGCAGGCCGGCCGCGATCCCGTTGATGGTCAGGTGAATCCCGCGGCGCAGCCGCGCGTTCGAGTCGCCCGCGCGGTGACGCTTGATCAGCTCGACCTGCAGGTGGTTCAGCGGATCGAGATACGGGAAGCGGTTCTTGATCGAGCGCGCGAGCAGCGGGTTGGTCGCGAGGCGGCCTTCGTGCCCGGTGATTTCCGCGAGCGCCTGCGACGTGCGCTCCCATTCCGCGACGATCCGCTCGAACACGTGCTTGCGCAGCTTGCGGTCGGCGACCAGCTGCGCGTAGCGCGACGCGACCGCGAGATCGGTCTTCGCGAGCACCATGTCCATGTTCGACAGCAGGTTCGCGAAGAACGGCCAGGTCTTGTTCATCTTCCTGAGCAGCGCGACGCGCTTCGTGCGCTCGGCCGCGTCCTGCGCGCCGTCGAGATACGCGCTCACCGCGCTGCCGAAGCCGTACCAGCCCGTCAGCAGCAGCCGGCACTGGCCCCACGAGAAGCCCCACGGGATCGCGCGGAGATCCTCGATCCTGCGGTTCTTCGGATCCTGCAGCTTGCGCGAGGCCGGGCGGCTGCCGATGTTCAGCTCGGCGATCTCGGTGATCGGCGTCGACGAGAAGAAGTAGTCGGTGAAGCCGGGCGTTTCATAGACGAGCGCGCGATACGACGCCATCGCGGCGTCGGACAGCGTCTGCATCGCGGCTTCGAACGCGGGCAGTTGCGCGGGCGCGTTCGATTGCGGCAGCAGCGACGCCTCGAGCGTCGCGGCGACCACCGTCTCGAGGTTGCGCCGGCCGATCTCGGGGTTCGCGAACTTGCTCGCGATCACCTCGCCCTGTTCGGTCAGGCGGATCTGGCCGTTCACGGTGCCCGGCGGCTGCGACAGGATTGCCTGGTAGGTCGGGCCGCCCCCGCGGCCGACCGTGCCGCCGCGGCCGTGGAACAGACGCAGCGTGATCTTGCGTTCGCGGAACAAGTCGACGAGCGCGAGTTCCGCGCGATACAGCTCCCAGTTCGACGTCAGGAAGCCGCCGTCCTTGTTGCTGTCCGAGTAGCCGAGCATCACTTCCTGTTCGGCGCCCTGGTGCGCGATCAGCGCGTCGATGCCCGGCAGTGCGAAGTATTCGCGCATGATGCGCGCGGCGTCTCGCAGGTCGGGAATCGTCTCGAACAGCGGAATCACCATCAGGCCGTTCTTCGCATGGTGGCCGAGCGTGCCTTCGAGCAGGCCCGTTTCCTTCTGCAGCAGCAGCACCTCGACGAGGTCGCTGACGGTTTCCGTGTGCGAGATGATGTAGTTGCGCACCGCACGCGCGCCGAATTGCGCGCGTACCTCGCGGGCTTTCTCGAACACGCCGAGCTCGCTCTGCGCGAGCGCCGAGTATTCGAGGTACTGCGAGCGCAGCGGGCGGGGATCGGCAAGCGCGGCCAGCAGCACGCGCAGCTTGTCTGCCTCGGCGAGCGCCGCGTAGTCGGCTTCGACGCCGGCGCGCGCGAACAGCTCGGCGACCACGGCTTCGTGGATGTCGGAGCTCTGGCGCAGGTCGATGCTCGCGAGATGGAAGCCGAACACTTCGGCCGCGCGCACGAGCGGCGCAAGGCGCGGTGCGGCGAGCGACGCGCCGTGATGCTCGTCGAGCGAGGCGGTCAGCACCTTCAGGTCGGCGACGAAGGCTTCGGAATCGGCGTACGGCACCGCGCGCACCGGCGGCGCGCCGCGGCCGGCGCTGCGTACCGGCACCGTGCCTTCGCCGAGCCGCACGCGCGCGCTTGCGGCGAGCCGCGTGTAGATGCCGATCAGCGCACGGCGATACGGCTCGTCGACGCGATGCGGCGACTGGTCGGGCGACGCGGCCGCGAGCGCCTTCACCGCGTCGTTCGCGCCGACCAGCAGGTTCGATACCGACAGCTCGGCGCCGAGCTTGTGCACCTGTTCCAGATAGTGTTCGAGGATCACCGCGGATTGGCGGTTGATCGCTTCTTCGAGCGTCGGGGCGGTCACGTTCGGGTTGCCGTCGCGATCGCCGCCGATCCAGCTGCCCATCTGGAAGAACGCCGGCACGCGCGCGGACAGGCCGTGCTCGGCGAGCGCGGCCTCGATGTCGCCGTACAGCGCGGGCAGTTCGTCGAGGAACGTCGCGCGGTAGTACGACAGCGCGTTCTCGATCTCGTCGCCGACCGTCAGGCGCGCGTCGCGCAGCATGCGGGTCTGCCACAGCGCGGTCACGCGCGCGCGCAGCATCGATTCGTTGTACTGGCGCTCGCGCGCGGTCAGTTCCTGGTCGCGCTCGGCGAGCAGGCGCGCGATGTCGTGCTGCGCGTCGAGGATGCTCTTGCGCTGCACTTCGGTCGGGTGCGCGGTCAGCACCGGCACGATCAGCGCATCGTCGAAGAAGCGCTGCAGCAGGCGCTTCGACGCGTTGCCGGTCGTCTTCAGCTGCTCGAGCGCGTATGCGACGGTGCCGGGCTGCGGCGCGGAGCCGGCCAGCGCGTGGATGCGGCGGCGGCGGTTGTGGTGGCGGTCTTCCGCGATGTTCGCGAGGTGCGAGAAATAGCTGAACGCGCGCACGACGCTCACCGTCTGCTCAGGCGTCAGCTTGCGCAGCTTCTTCTCCAGCGTTTGCGCGGCCTCGCTGTCGTCCTCGCGGCGAAACTTCACCGCCGTCTGGCGAATGGTCTCGACGACGTCGAACACGGTGTCGCCTTCCTGTTCGCGCACCACGTCGCCGAGCAGGCGGCCGAGGTAGCGGATGTCCTCGAACAGCGGACCGTCCTTGTCCTCGCGCGTGCGGGCGCCGGGCTTCGCCGCGCCGGCCTTGCGGGCGGCCGGGGCGGCGGATTTGATCGCGCGTTTTGTCTGACGTATCGGGTCTTTCGGTTTCGTTGCCGTTTTCGCACGGCCGTTCGCGGCGGTGGCGATGGTGCCCGTCGGGGCATCGGAGGAGGGCAGGGCAGCATTGCGGCGCGCCGTACGCGCCGATCCGGAAGACTTCACGATGGGTTTCCTTGGGAAAGCTCGAGTCAAAAGGGACTGCGGGGACTGCGGAAACTACGGGAACTGCGGTCAAGCAACCAGCTACGTGCGGCACATCCGCGCATCGGTGTCGCCGCCCGCGCCGAAGCGCGGCGGGCGCAGGCTCCGGGCCCGGGCGGGCCGGGGCGTGCGTGCTACCATTGTTCGATCTTCAATCCCGTCCTTCGATGTTCCAGCAATGAATTCCGAGACTCTTGCGGCACAAGCTCCCGCGACGCTGACGATCGCTTCGCGCGAGAGCCGCCTCGCGATGTGGCAAGCCGAACATGTGCGTGATGCGCTGCGCAAATTATATCCAGCTTGTGACGTGAAAATCCTCGGGATGACGACCCGTGGCGATCAGATTCTCGATCGCACGCTGTCGAAGGTCGGCGGCAAGGGCCTGTTCGTGAAGGAGCTGGAGAATGCGCTCGCCGACGGCCGTGCCGATCTCGCCGTGCATTCGCTGAAGGACGTGCCGATGGCGCTGCCCGACGGTTTCGCGCTGACCGCGATCATGGAGCGCGAGGATCCGCGCGACGCGTTCGTGTCGAACGACTACGCGTCGCTCGACGCGCTGCCGGCCGGCGCCGTCGTCGGCACGTCGAGCCTGCGCCGCGAGGCGATGCTGCGCGCGCGCTATCCGCACCTCGACGTGCTGCCGCTGCGCGGCAACCTCGACACGCGCCTGTCGAAGCTCGATCGCGGCGATTACGCGGCGATCATCCTCGCGGCCGCGGGCCTGAAGCGTCTCGGCCTCGAAGCGCGGATCCGCGCGCTGATCGACGTCGAGGACAGCCCGCCGGCCGCCGGCCAGGGCGCGCTCGGCATCGAAATCGCCGCGCACCGCACCGATGTCGCCGGATGGCTCGCGCCGCTGCACGACCCGCAGACCGCGCTCGCGGTCGAGGCCGAGCGGATGGTGTCGCGCGCGCTCGGCGGCAGCTGCGAGGTGCCGCTTGCCGCGCACGCGGTGTGGCGCGCGGGCGAGCTGTACCTGACGGGCCGCGTGTCGACGACCGACGGCCGGCGCGTGCTGACCGCCGAGGAGTGCGGCGCCGTGATGACCGTCGCCGATGCGCTCGCGCTCGGCCGCGCGGTGTCCGACGAACTCGAGGCGCAGGGCGCGCTCGACATCGTCAACGCACTGCTCGCCGGCTCGCAGGCCGGCAAGGGCGACGCCTGATGGCGGGCGGCGCGCGCGCGTTCACCGCCGTCCTGACACGCCCGGACGGCCAGTCGGCCGCGCTGGCGGCCCAACTGGCCGAGGCCGGTTGCGACGTGCTCGAATTCCCGCTGATCGACATCGCGCCGGTCGACGATCCGGCGCCGCTCGACGCCGCGTTCGCGGCGCTCGCGGACTACGCGCTCGTGATCTTCGTATCGCCGAACGCGATCGACCGCGCACTCGCGCAGTACGGCGCGATCTGGCCGAATGCGCTGCCGGTCGGCGTGGTCGGGCCCGGCAGCGTCGCGGCGCTCGAGCGCCACGGCATCGCGGCGCCCGCGCATCGCGTGATCGCGCCGCAGGCGCCCGCCGACGGCGGCGTCCCGCATTACGATTCGGAAAGCCTGTTCGCGAGCATCGAGACCGCGTTCGGCGGCGCGCAGGCGCTGGCGGGCAAGCGCGTGCTGATCGTGCGCGGCGACGGCGGGCGCGAATGGCTCGCCGAGCGGCTGCGCGAAGCCGGCGCGGACGTCACGCTGGTGGCCGCGTACCGGCGCGTCGTGCCCGAGCCGCGCGTCGGCGCGTGGGAGCGCGTGCATGCGCTGCTCGCCGGCGCGCCGCATGCGTGGCTCGTCACGAGCTCGGAGGGCGTGCGCAACCTGCACGAACTCGCGCGCACGCACCTGAACGACGCCGAGATCAAGGCGCTGAAGCACGCGCCGCTCGTGACGCCGCACCCGCGCATCGAGCAGACCGCGCGCGCACTGGGTTTTGATAGGATTACGCTGACCGGCGCGGGCGATGAGCGCATCGTCCGCGCGTTTCGAACGATGGCCGACGAGGCCGTCCAACCGGCGACAGCCGCACCGGTGACTAAACGCATGACAGATACCAACGATTCCAAAAGCGTCGCTTCCCAGCCGGCCGCTGCTTCCGCACCGCCGTCCCGTCCCGCCTATATGGCGTCCGAACCGCCTGCGCGCCGCGGCGGCAGCGCGGTGCTGTGGTTCGTCGTCGTCGTGCTCGGCTGCGCGGCGGGCGCTGGCGGCTATGCGCTGAACCGCAAGGTCGACCGGCTCGACGATTCGTTCGTCGCACGCCAGAAGGCGCTCGATGCGCAGACGGCCGAGATCCGCATGAAGACCGAGCAGGCGCTCGCGGGCACGCACCAGGTCGACACGCAGCTCGCGCAGCTCGACGGCAAGCTCGCCGACGCACAGAGCGCGCAGCAGGCGCTGCAGCAGCAATACCAGGACCTGTCGCGCAACCGCGACGCGTGGATGCTCGAGGAAGTCGACCAGATGCTGTCGAGCGCGAGCCAGCAACTGCAGCTGACCGGCAACACGCAGCTCGCGCTGATCGCGCTGCAGAATGCCGACGCGCGCCTCGCGACGTCGCAGAGCGCGCAGGCCGTCACGGTGCGCAAGGCGCTCGCGCAGGACATCGAGAAGCTGAAGGCCGCGCCGTCGGCCGACCTCACGGGCCTCGCGATCAAGCTCGACGACGCGATCGCGAAGATCGACGCGCTGCCGCTGTCGGGCGAGGCGATGGTCCCGCACGCGTCGCCGAAGGCCGCGCCGGCTGAGGCCGCGTCGCCGGTGGCAGCCGACACGCCGCGCTGGAAGGTGTGGTGGCATGACTTCTCGGCCGGGCTCGGCGAGCAGCTGAAGGGCCTCGTGCAGGTGCGCCGGATCGACAATGCCGACGCGATGCTCGCGTCGCCCGACCAGGGCTACTTCGTGCGCGAGAACGTGAAGCTGCGCCTGCTCACCGCGCGGCTGTCGCTGCTCGCGCGCAACGACGGCGCGATGAAGGCCGACCTGCACGCCGCGCAGGCGTCGCTCGGCAAGTATTTCGACCAGGCATCGAAGGACACGCAGACCGTCGAGGATCTGCTTAAGCAGGTCGACGGTGCATCGCTGGCGGTTGCGGTGCCGAACCTGAACACGAGCCTGAACGCCGTTCAGCAGTTCAAGAGCCGGGGGTAACGATGACGCTTCGAGGAATCGTCTGGCTCGCGATCCTGTTCGCGATCGCCGCGGCACTCGCCACCGTCGGCCATTTCGACGCGGGGCAGGTGCTGCTCGTCTATCCGCCGTACCGGGTCGACGTGTCGCTGAACCTGTTCGTGATCTCCATCGTCGTGCTGTTCATCGTCGTGTACGCGCTGTTGCGCATCGTGCGCAACATCTGGCGCATGCCGCAGCGGGTCGCCGCGTATCGTGCGCGTTCGCGCAACGAGAAGGCACAAGCGTCGCTGCGCGACGCGATCGCGAACCTGTACGCGGGCCGCTTCTCGCGCGCCGAGAAGGCTGCGCGCGACGCGCTCGCGGTCGATGCGAACCAGGGCGCCGCGAGTCTCGTCGGGGCCACCGCCGCGCACCGCATGCACGAGTACACGCGCCGCGACGACTGGCTGTCGAAGGTCGACGCGCCGGAATGGCAGGACGCACGGCTGCTCGCCGCGGCCGACATGCGCGCGGATGCGCGCGATGCCGACGGCGCGCTCGCCGCGCTGGCCGACCTGCAGGCGGGCGGCAAGCGCATCCATGCGCAGCAGGTCGCGCTGCGCGCGCAGCAGCAGTTGAAGAACTGGGCCGAGGTGCTGAAGCTCGCAAAGGCGCTCGAGAAACGCGAGGCGCTGCATCCGGCCGCGGCCGTGCGGCTGCGCCAGCAGGCGGCGGAGAACCTGCTGCGCGAACGCCGGCACGACCCGGACGCGCTGCTCGAGGTGTGGCAGTCGCTGTCGCCGCTCGAGCGCCAGTCGCCGCGCCTGGCCGATCTCGCGGCCGAGCTGCTGGTGACGCTCGAGCGCCGCACCGAAGCGCGCCGCATCGTCGAGGACGCGCTCGCGCACAACTGGGATGCGCGCCTGCTGCGCCGCTATCCGGACACGGCCGGCGGCGATGCGCTGCCGCTTATCCAGAAGGCCGAAGGCTGGAAGAAGGATCACCCGGACGACGCCGACCTGCTGTTCGCGCTCGGCCGTCTCTGCCAGCAGCAGCAGCTGTGGGGCAAGGCGCAGTCGTTCCTCGAAGCCGCGCTGAAGCAGGCCGACAACGAGGCGCTGAAGGTGCGTGCACACCGTGCGCTCGCACGCCTGTTCGAGCATCTCGGCGAAACCGACAAGGCGGCGAAGCACTACCGCGAAAGCGCGCTCGCGATCACCGTGGTCTGACGCGGCGGCGCTCGCCCGCCGCGCGTAAAAAAGCCCCGAACGCCGGATGGCCTTCGGGGCTTTTCTTATGTGCTCCCGGCTCGCCGGACCGGACGCGCTACGCGCGGAGCCGGCGCGGCAAGTCGTCCTCGCTCGCGGCGCGCCGCGTCACGTCACTTGTCGACGAGCCGCTTCGGCACCGACAGCGCGAGCAGCCCGCCAAGCACGAGGAACCCGGCGAGCATGTACATGCCCGCGTCGTTGGCGCCCGTCGCCTGCTTGAGCCAGCCCATCATGTACGGGCTCAGGAAGCCCGCGAGGTTGCCGATCGAGTTGATCATCGCGATGCCCGCCGCAGCTGCCGCGCCGCCGAGGAACGCGGTCGGCAGGCTCCAGAACAGCGGCAGCGTCGTCAGGATGCCCATCGTCGCGAGCGTGAGGCCGAGCATCGCGAGCGCCGTCTGGTGCGCCCAGATCACCGACAGCACGAGCCCGAGCGCGCCGAATGCGGCCGGAATCGCCAAGTGCCAGCGTCGTTCGCGGCGCTTGTCCGCGCTGCGCGCGATCAGGATCATCGCGACCACCGCCGCCGCATACGGAACCGCCGACAGCAGCCCGATCATGAACGTGTCGGTCACGCCGGTCGCCTTGATGATCGTCGGCAGCCAGAAGCCGACGCCGTACAGCCCCATCACGAACGAGAAGTAGATGAGCGCCATCAGCCACACGCGCGGGCTCGCCATCACCGCGCCGAGCGGCAGGTCTTCCTTGGTCGCTTCCTCCGCGTCGACGTTGCGCGTGAGCAGCGCCTTTTCGTCGTCGGTGAGCCATTTGGCCTTCGCGATCCGGTCGTCGAGCGCGAAGAATACCAGCACGCCGGCCAGCACCGACGGGATCCCTTCGAGCAGGAACAGCCATTGCCAGCCGTGCCAGCCGCTCACGCCGTTGAACACCTTCAGGATGAAGCCGGAGATCGGCCCGCCGATCACCCCGGACAAGGCGACTGCCGTCATGAAGAACGTCGTCATCCGGCCGCGCCGGTGCGCGGGATACCAGTAGGTGAGGTACAGGATCACCCCGGGGAAGAAGCCGGCCTCGGCGACGCCGAGCAGGAAGCGCATCACGTAGAACATCGCGGGCGTCGTGACGAACATCGTCAGGATCGAGATCACGCCCCACGTCGCCATGATGCGCGCGATCCAGACGCGCGCGCCGACCTTGTGCAGGATGATGTTGCTCGGCACTTCGAACAGGAAGTAGCCGAAGAAGAAGATCCCGGCGCCGAGCCCGTAGACGGTGTCGCTGAGATTCAGGTCGCTCGCCATCTGCAGCTTCGCGAAGCCGACGTTCACGCGGTCGAGATACGCGACCACGTAGCACAGCAGCAGGAGCGGCGTGAGCCGCCACGACACCTTGCGGTAGGTTGCTTCCTCGAATGCGCCGGACGAACCCGGCAGCGACTGCGTCGATGTTGCCATGTTGTCTCCTGTCCTTTCTTGTGGTGGCCGGAGCCGGCGCGGCGGCGCCCGATCCGGTGTCGTGCGAAGCAATGACGATGCGTGGATGCGGCGCCGGCCGGCGCTGCCGGCGCGGCGCCATCACGGCCGTGCGGCTAGATGCAGCGCCCGCCGTCGACTTCGAGACAGACGCCGGTGATGAACTCGGCTTCGTCGGATGCGAGGTACAGGGCCGCGTTCGCGATGTCCTGCGGCGTCGAGAAGCGGCCGAGGGGAATCGTCGCGAGGAACCGGCGGCGATTCTCCGGCGTGTCCTCGCAGCCCATGAACTCGGTCATCAGGCCCGTCTCGCCGAGCACCGGGTTGATGCAGTTCACGCGGATCCGGTCGGCGCCGAGCTCGGCCGCGAGCGACTTGCTCGCGGTGATCATCGCGCCCTTCGTGCTGTTGTACCAGACGAGGCCCGGGCGCGGCCGCACGCCGGCCGTCGACGCGACGTTCACGAACACGCCGCCGCCCTGCGTGCGGAAATACGGAACGAAGGTCTGCACGCTCCAGAACAGGCTCTTCATGTTGACGGCGTACACGCGGTCGAACTCGGCTTCCGTCACGTCGAGCACCGGCTTGTTGCGATGGGTGGTGCCGGCGTTGTTCACGACGATCTGCACCGAATGGAAATCGTCGAGCGCGGCCTGCAGCAGCGCGCGCCAGTCGGCGTCCTTCGACACGTCGCCCGCGACCGCGATCGCCTTGCCGCCCGCCAGCGCGATCTCGCTCGCGACGCGCTCGGCCGCCGCACCGTTCAGGTCGTTGACGACGACGTTCGCGCCTTCGCGCGCATAGGTCTTCGCGATGCCTTCGCCGAAGCCCGAACCGCCGCCCGTGACGAGGGCCGTCTTGCCGCTCAACCGCATGGTGTGTCTCCTGTGCTGGATGCGTGCAGGGTGCTGCGGGACACGGCCGGTCCGTTGCCGGCCGCGTTCGTCTGGTTCAGCCGTGCCGGATCGCGATCGTCTTCAGCGTCGTGAAACCGTACAGCGCCTCGAAGCCTTTCTCGCGGCCGTGGCCCGAGTGGCCGACGCCGCCGAACGGCAACTCGACGCCGCCGCCCGCGCCGTAGTTGTTGATGAACACCTGGCCGGCACGCAGGCGGCGCGCGAGACGCAGCTGGCGTGCACCGTCGCGGGTCCAGATGCCGGCGACGAGGCCATACGGCGTGCCGTTCGCGAGCGCGACCGCTTCGTCTTCGTCGACGAAGCGCATCGCGGCGAGCACCGGGCCGAATACTTCCTCCTGCGCGAGCCGGTGCGACGCCGGCACGTCGCGCAGCAGCGCGGGCGCCTGGTAGAAGCCGCTTTCGGGCGCGTCGGCGACGACCTGGCCGTGCCCGGCCATCGGAATGCCGTCGTGCTGCGCGTCGGACAGGAAATCCCACACGCGCTGCTGCTGTTTCGCGTTGATCAGCGGGCCACAGTCGAGATCCGCGCGGCTCGGGCCGACCCGCAGCCCGTTGAACGCGGTGGCGAGCCGTTCGACGAGCGGCTCGTACACCGCGCGCTCGATCAGCACGCGGCTGCCGGCCGAGCAGGTCTGCCCGCCGTTCTGTACGATCGCCGACACGAGCACGGGCAGCGCCGCTTCGAGATCGGCGTCGGCGAAGACGATCTGCGGCGACTTGCCGCCGAGTTCGAGCGTGACGGGCACGTGGTTTTCGGCGGCCATCTGCGTGACCAGCTTGCCGGTCGCGGGCGAGCCGGTGAACGAGATGTGATCGATGCCGGGATGGCGCGCGAGTGCCGCGCCCGCTTCATGGCCGTAGCCGGTGACCACGTTCAGCGCACCGGCCGGCAGCCCGGCTTCGGCGGCGAGTTCGGCCACGCGCAGCACCGACAGGCACGCATCCTCGGCCGGTTTCACGACGCATGCGTTGCCGGCCGCGAGCGCAGCGCCGACGCTGCGCCCGAAGATCTGCATCGGGTAGTTCCACGGCACGATGTGGCCGGTGACGCCGTGCGGCTCGCGCACCGTCAGTACCGTGTAGCCGGCCTGATAGGGGAGGGTTTCGCCGTGCAGCTTGTCGGCGGCGCCCGCGTAGAACTCGAAGTAGCGGGCGAGCGCGGCGGCGTCGGCACGCGCCTGCTTCAGCGGCTTGCCGGTGTCGCGTGCCTCGATCGCGGCGAGTTCCTCGAGATGGTCGGCGACGCGCGCGGACAGCCGCATCAGCACGCGGCCGCGCTCGGCGGCGCTCGCCGCGCCCCACGGGCCCGCGAATGCGTCGCGGGCGGCGGCGACCGCACGTTCGATGTCGGGCGCCGTGCCGCGCGCGATCGTCGCGAACGGCTGGCCGTCGGACGGGTCGACGACCGGAATCGTCTCCAGTTGCGCGGGCAACGTCCATTCGCCTGCGATGAAGTGCTTCGCTTCTTCCATGCGTGCTCCTGTCGACCCGAGTTGGCGCTTCAGCGCCTACTCGGGTCCCATGCTTCGCGGTCGGCCCGGGTTGGTGCTTCAGCGGCTACTCGAGTCCCATGCTTCGCGGTCGACCCGGGTTGGTGCTTCAGCGCCTACTCGAGTCTCATGCTTCGCGGTCGACCCGGGTTGACGCTATAGCGCTTGCTCGGGTTCCATGCTTCGCGGTCGATCCGAGTTGGTGCTTTAGCGCTTACTCGGGTCCCATGCTTCGCGGTCGACCCGGGTTGACGCTTCAGCGCCTACTCGGCTTCCATGCAACATCACCCGGGGTTTGATGGCCGGACATCCGGAACGATTATCGCGCCGATCGTCATCCGGACGCCACCGGTCGATTGGCTATAATGGCGCATTCCCTGCGGGGACGCCCGCGGCGGTGCAACGGCCGCGGCGCCCCTGTCCCGAATTCCATCGACCAACAGAGAGCGCTATGAGCTTCAATCATGTTCCGGCCGGCAAGGACCTGCCGCACGATTTCAACGTGATCATCGAGATCCCCGCGCAAAGCGATCCGGTGAAGTACGAGGCGGACAAGGAGCTGGGTCTCCTCGTCGTCGACCGCTTCATCGGTACCGGCATGCGCTATCCGGTGAACTACGGCTACATCCCGCAGACGCTGTCGGGCGACGGCGATCCGGTCGACGTGCTGGTGATCACGCCGTTCCCGCTGCTGGCCGGCTCGATCGTGCGTTCGCGCGTGCTCGGCATGCTGCAGATGACCGACGAGTCGGGCGTCGACGCGAAGCTCGTCGCCGTGCCGCACGACAAGGTCTGCCCGATGACGGCGAACCTGAAGTCGATCGACGACGTACCCGAGTACCTGAAGGACCAGATCAAGCACTTCTTCGAGCAATACAAGGCGCTCGAGAAGGGCAAGTGGGTGAAGGTCGAAGGCTGGGCCGGCATCGACGCCGCGCACAAGGAAATCGCCGACGGCGCCGCGAACTACAAGAAGTAAGCCGGCTGGCCGGCCTCGCGGCCGGCTCGTTCGGAACGCAAACCGCGCGTGTCTCCTCAGGAGGCCGCGCGGTTTTGTTTTGTGCGCGGTTTGGCGCCCGTGGTGGTGTTCTTTCGCGTGCGTGCGGGCGCGGGCTGGGAGCCGGCGTTCGGCGAGGTTTTCGTACGCTTCGCTCGTGTTGAGGTGGTTGATCGAGTTGAGCCGCTTGAGCGAATTGCGCCCGTTGCGCCGCGCTCGGTGGTGGCTGGAGCAGCGGCTGCGACGGCTTCGGTTCCGGCCTTTCCGGCCGACGTACCGCTGCGCGCCGGCGATGTCGAAGCGCTGCCGGCGCGTGCCTTCGCGACGGACTTGCCGCCGGCCGCCGGCGCTTTCCGTTTCGGCGTCGAGTTGACGGCAGGCTTGTCCTGCTTTGCCGCCGTGCTGCGCGACGCGGCCTTTTTTGCTTCGGCAGCGTCGCCGTTCGTCGCACGCTTGCTGGCTGGAGCTGCCTTCGTCTTCGCACGAGCCTGCGCGCTTTGCCCGGACTTCGAGGTCTTGCCGGACCGCGATGCTTTCCCGTCACTACCGGCCTTCGCGGCTTTCCTGACGGGTCGTTCCGTTTCGACCGCCTGCATCGCGATTTCGGCGGGCTGCGGCGCCTTCTTCATCACCTTCTTCCGACGCCGCGTGCCGGCCTTCAAACCGTCCGCGTCGACTTCCCCGCCGATCGTCACCACAGCCGGCAGCACCGATTCCAGCGTTCGCAATCCTGCCGCCAGTTCGCGCTTCTGCGCGGCGGTCAGCCGCTTCACCCAGTACTCGGCGCGCGACGCGATCGACCGGTCGGGCAGCGGGAACGACGCGAGCACCGCGCGCGGCTTGCGCGAGCGCGTATAGCGCGCGCCCTTGCCGGCCGCGTGCTCGTCGAAGCGCGCGGCAACGTCGGTCGTGATGCCGGTGTAGACGCTGTCGTCGGCACACTCGATCAGATACAGAAACCAGGACATGGGGCGGCGGCGGGATGCGAAGCCGTCAGTGTCTCAGAATTGGCGCGTGCCGCCGCAAGCGACATGATTCGCGCCCGCCGTCACGGCCCCCGCCGGAACGGATCGTGCTCGCGCAGCTCGTCGACGTACGCGTGGATATGCTCGGTCTCGCGTTCGAGAAAGCGCGCGACCGCATCGGAGAACGCCGGGTGCGCGAGCCAGTGCGCGGAATGCGTGACGGTCGGCAGGAAGCCGCGCGCGAGCTTGTGCTCGCCTTGCGCACCGCCCTCGAACGTGTCGAGCCCGGCCTCGATGCAGAATTCGAGCAACTGGTAGTAGGCCGTTTCGAAATGCAGGCAGGGCACGTGTTCGAGCGCGCCCCAGTAGCGGCCGTACAGCGTGCCGCCGCGGCCGTTCGCGCCGCGCCGGTAGACGGCGAGCGAGCTCGCGATCGGTTTGCCGTCGGCTTCGGCGATCACGAGCAGCAGGTTCTCCGGCATCGTCGCGCCGATCGCGCGGAAGAAGTCGAGATTCAGGTACGGGCTCGAATAGTGCTCGCGATAGGTCTGCCGGTAGCAGCGCGAGAAGAAGCGCCAGTCGGCGTCGGTGATCTGCTCGCCGGCGAGTCGCCGGAACGTGACGCCGGCATCGCGCACCTTGCGACGTTCCGCGCGGATGTTCTTGCGCTTCTTCTGCTCGAGCGTGCCGAGGAAGTCGTCGAAGTCGCGGTAGCCGTCGTTGAGCCAGTGGAACTGCACGCCTTCGCGCAGCATCATCCCCATCGACTCGAGCAGCCGCGCCTCGTCGCCGGCCGGGAACAGCACGTGCAGCGACGACACGTCGCTTTGCTCGGCGAACGCGAGCAGCGTGGCCGCGAGCCGGCGGCGCGCGTCGTCGTCGGCCGCGAGCAGGCGCGTGCCCTGCACGGGCGTGAACGGCACCGCGCACAGCAGCTTCGGGTAGTAGGACAGCCCGTTGCGCTGGTACGCGTCGGCCCACGCCCAGTCGAACACGTATTCGCCGTACGAATGCTGTTTCGCGTAGACGGGCGCGGCCGCCGCGAGCCGGCCGGTGCGCGCGTCGGTCAGCGTGACGAAGTGCGGCGACCAGCCGGTGTCGTCGACCGCGCAGCGCGCGACGTGCAGCGCGTCGAGGAATTCGTGGCGCAGGAACGGCGTCGGCTGCGCGTCGCGCTCGAGCAGCGCGTTCCATTCGTCGGCCGGCACCTCGGCGGGGGACGACAGGATGCCCGTGCGATAATCGATGCGTTCGTGTTTCAAGCGTGAATCCGTACAGTTGGATGCCGCCGGATGCGTGCCGCCGTGGCCCGCTTCCGAGGCGTTTTCGTCAGCCGTTCAGGGCGCGCCGCCGGGCTGCGCCGATCCCGTCATGAAGACCCGACTCGCTCTCGCCCAGATCAACGTCACCGTCGGCGATTTCGCCGGCAACGTCGCGCGGATCATTGCCGCCGCCCGCGCCGCGCACAACGATGGTGCGCGCCTGATGATCGCGCCCGAACTCGCGCTGTCCGGCTATCCGCCGGAAGACCTGCTGCTGCGGCCCGCGTTCTACACGGCGGCGGCCGCCGCGCTCGACGCGCTCGCCGATGCGCTGCGTGCGTTCGACGGGCTCGCGGTGCTGGTCGGCCATCCGTTGCGGAGCGCGGGCGGCGATCCGTCGGGCGGCGCTCCGCACGCGCCAGCCGTCGATGGTAATGCAAACCGCCCGATCGAGCGCGGCGTGCCGCCGGCCGACACCTACAACGCGGTGTCGCTGATCGTCGGCGGCGAGATCGTCGGCACCTACCGCAAGCAGGATCTGCCGAACGCCGACGTGTTCGACGAGAAGCGCTACTTCGCGACCGACACCGAGCCGCTCGTGTTCGAGCTCGACGGCGTCAGATACGGCGTGATCATCTGCGAGGACGCATGGCATGCGTCGGCCGCGCAGATCGCGAAGGCCGCCGGCGCGCAGGTGCTGCTGATCCCGAACGGTTCGCCGTACCACATGAACAAGGAAGCGCTGCGCATCGACATCCTGCGCGCGCGGATCCGCGAAACCGGGCTGCCGATGGTGTACGTGAACCTCGTCGGCGGCCAGGACGAGCTCGTGTTCGACGGCGGCTCGTTCGTGCTCGACGGCGAGGGCGCGCTCGTCGCGAAGATGCCGCAGTTCGACGAAGGGCACGCGATCGTCGAGTTCGACGGCGCGCGCCCGCTGCCGGGTGCGATCGCGCCCGAACTGCCGGTCGACGCGCAGGTCTATCGCGCGCTCGTGACCGGCGTGCGCGACTACATCGGCAAGAACGGTTTCCCCGGCGTGCTGATCGGGCTGTCGGGCGGCGTCGATTCGGCGCTGGTGCTCGCGGTCGCCTGCGACGCGCTCGGGCCCGAGCGCGTGCGCGCGGTGATGATGCCGTCGCGCTACACGGCCGACATCTCGACCACCGACGCGGCGGAGATGGCGCGGCGCGTCGGCGTGCGCTATGACGAGATCGCGATCGCGCCGATGTTCGACGCGTTCCGCGCGGCGCTCGCGGGCGAATTCGCGGGCCGCGCGGAGGACGCGACGGAAGAGAACATCCAGGCGCGCATCCGCGGCACGCTGCTGATGGCGCTGTCGAACAAGTTCGGCTCGATCGTGCTGACGACCGGCAACAAGAGCGAGATGGCGGTCGGCTACTGCACGCTGTACGGTGACATGGCCGGCGGCTTCGCGGTGATCAAGGACATCGCGAAGACGCTGGTCTACCGGCTGTGCCGCTATCGCAACGCCACTGCGGACTACGGGCTGCGCGACGTGATCCCCGAGCGGATCCTGACGCGCGCGCCGTCGGCCGAGCTGCGCGAGAACCAGACGGACCAGGACAGCCTGCCGCCCTACGACGTGCTCGACGCGATCATGCGGATGTACATGGAGGAGGACCGGCCGCTCGCGGAGATCGTCGCGGCCGGCTATGCGGAGGCCGACGTCGCGCGCGTGACGCGGCTCATCAAGATCAACGAATACAAGCGCCGCCAGGCGCCGATCGGCATTCGCGTCACGCATCGCGCGTTCGGACGCGACTGGCGCTATCCGATCACGTCACGCTTTACCGAACGTCTCGACTGAGCCGCGCCGTGCGCGGCCGGCCGGCTTACGGCTTACACTTACGGCTTAAAATCGGGATTGCGATTTTTCATCCAAACGAGCATTGAGGGACAACCATCATGAAACGCATCACCGCCATCATCAAGCCGTTCAAGCTGGACGAAGTCCGCGAAGCGCTCGCCGAAGTGGGCCTCACCGGCCTGACCGTGACGGAAGTGAAGGGCTTCGGCCGCCAGAAGGGGCACACCGAGCTGTATCGCGGCGCCGAATACGTGGTCGACTTCCTGCCGAAGATGAAGATCGAGGTGGTCGTCGCGGAAGCGCAGGTCGACCAGGTGATCGACGCGGTGATCGGCGCGGCGCGCACGGGCAAGATCGGCGACGGCAAGATCTTCGTGTCGGACGTCGAGCGCGTGATCCGCATCCGCACCGGCGAAGAGAACGAAGCGGCGGTCTGAGCGCCGCATCCGGCCCGTTCGGCGGATCGGGCCGCGGATCGCACGATCCCGGGCCGCCAATAAAAAACGGTGCGGATACCCGGGAGGGTACCGCACCGATACGCGCCTCTCGCAGCAGCGTGGAAAGTGTTGTCGAATCGTTCTCTGGACGGCGCCTGATCAGAACAGGTGCTGGATGCCGGCGTAGACGCCGGTCTGGCTGCCACCCGGATGCGGGTTGCCCGTCGACACGGCGGTGCCTGCACCGTTCGCGTTCAGGCCGAAGTTGGCCGTCGAGCTGTTGCGCACCGTCGCGACCTGCACGTCGAACAGCGTGCGCTTCGAGATGTTGTACGAACCTCCGACCGTGTAGATGTTCGCGTTGCCGCCGCCGTGGTTGGCGTTCACGTGGTACACGGCCGCGATCAGCGCTGCCGCCGGCGTGGCCTGCCACGTCACGCCGCCCCAGACCTGCTGGGTGCCGGTGATGCCGTTGTTGACGGCCGGGCCGCCGCTGCCGTCAGCATGCGACGACTGGTAAGCCGCCTGCAGCTTGAACTGGCCGAGGAACACGTTCAGGCCCGCGAAGTATTCACGCGAGTAGTTGAACACGTCCGAGAAGCGGCCGTTGCTGTCGCGCGTTTCGTCGTAGATGCCGCGCAACTGGAACAGCGAGTTCGTGTACGTGACCTGTGCGCCGGCTGCACGGCCAGGCTGGCCGGCCGTCGTGTTGCCGTTGAAGCTGGTCGAGTTCGAGAACGCGAACTGGCCGTAGAAGTCGAGGCCGTAGAACTGCGGCGACTGGTACGACACGTTGTTGCTGGTCTTGTTCCAGTTGCGGCCGCGCACGAGCGATGCCGACGACCAGCTCGACTGGCCCAGCGGATCGAAGTCCCACACGCCGTTCGCGATCGCGAGTTCGCGACCCAGCAGCAGCGTACCGTAGCGGTCGTTGGAGATGCCGACGGTCGCGAAACGATCCCAGATCGAGCCGCTGAAGCCGCCCGTCATCGTGTTGAACGCGCCTTCGAGGTGGAACAGGACCTTGTTGCCGCCGCCGATGTCCTCGCTGCCCTTCAAGCCCCACAGGCTCGTGCCCCAGTCGCCGCTTTCCGCGCGCACTTGGTGGCCGTTCTGCAGGCCGTTCAGGTACTCGAGGCCGGCATCCAGGCGACCATACAGCGTGACGCTGCTCTGCGCGTGCGCCGTAACCACCCCAGCAGCCATCAGCGCGGCCGCGACCAAAGCTTTCTTCATCATCTCCTCCATACCCTGTCAAAAAGTCAACCCAGACTGCACGAGATGCCCGGAGCAGCGAGCGCCGGGCAAAAGCGAAAAGCGGGATAACCAGGGAGACCTCGTGCAGGGCCGGTAAGCGCGGCACGCGGGCAAGCGGACGGAAAACCGTTGAGCGGTCCCGCGCGGCCGGGTCGGCTTGCGGGGTCTCCTTGTTGTGTCGTGAAGCTAAACTACATTTCACGAACTTCGTTTTGCTACTTTGGTTACTAATTTAGCAAAAATACAATTTTGTGGCGATGGAAATCGTTGTTTGACTAACACGTGTCGCCAATTTGCCATGCAACACAGTGCGCAGCGGGTGCCCAAGGGGCCGTCGATTTCCGGAAAACCCTTGTGAGACAAGGGAGACACGGATTCGGCGCCGGTGGGTCAAGGATTGCCACTATTGACGTTGCCGGAGCGCGAGCGTAAGCGCGGACCGCGCGGAATTGGTAAGTATTTCGTAATGAATTGGCAGTGGTCCGCCGCCGCCCGGGCGCCGGAAACGCTGGCGCGGCGGGCGCCCCGCGCGCCGCACCGGAGCGTCGAACTCAACCGCCCGCCGGCCGGACGTCGAGCAGTTGCGCGCGCAGCCACCGGTGCGCGTCGGTGCGCGCATGCTTCGCGTGCGAGTAGACCTTCACCGTGTAGCGCGGGATCTCGAACGGCGCGGGGAAGATGCGAATCGGCGCCGCGTGGCGCAGCGCCTGTGCGGCACGGTTCGGCACCGTCATCAGGAGTGCCGATTCCGCGATCACGAACGGTGCGGCCAGCACGCTCGGCAACTGCACGGCGACCTGCCGCGCGAGACCGAGCCGGTCGAGCACGTAGTCGACGACGCCGCGCGACTCGTTCCACGGCGTGACGACGACGTGGCGTGCCGCGAGGTACTGGTCGAGCGTCAGCCGGCGGCGGATGTCCGGATGCGTGGCGCTCGCGATCACCACGTAGTCGTCCGAGAACCAGTCGAAATCCTCGATGCCCGGCGCGTCGGCGGCCGACTCCTCGTGATAGCCGAGCGCGAAGTCGATGCGGCCGGCCGCGAGTTCGTCGATCGCGATCTTCCGGTCGGAGTGGACGACGCGGATCCGCAGCCGCGGGGCGACCTGCTCGATACGCGCGAGCAGCGCCGGCAGCACCGCGAACGCCGTGTAGTCGCTCGCGGCGAACACGAACGTGCGGTCGCTTTGCGCGGGATCGAAGCGGCGTGCGCGGGCGAGCCCCTTCGACATCGTGTCGAGCGCATCGCCGGCCCAGGTGGCGATGTCGTCGGCGCGCACGGTCGGCTGCATCTCGTTGCCGAGGCGCACGAACAACGCATCGCCGATCGCTTCGCGCAACCGGGCGAGCGCGTGGCTGAGCGCGGACGGGCTCATCGCCAGCTCGTGCGCGGCCGCCGCGACCGAGCGGTGGCGGTACAGCGCGTCGAACGCGAGCAGCAGGTTCAGGTCGAGACGGCGCAGCTCTGGATGCATCATGTTCATGTCAGAATGAAGAAACTGCACTTCCTGCAGTTGTTTCGTGAACGTAGCATGTCGATCCGGGCGGCGTCACGCGCGATTGCGCGAGCGAGCGCCGCCGCATTCCGTTTTCAGTCCGGGCCGAAGGAGGGCTCCCCACCGTGCAAATCGACATCCGTTCGGCCACCGTCGCCGACGTGCCGCAGATCCTGCGTTTCATCACCGAGCTGGCCATCTACGAGAAGGCGGAGCATGAAGTGGTCGCGACGCCTGCATCGCTCGAGCGCAGCCTGTTCGGCGAAGGTTCGCCCGCGCGTGCGCTGATCTGCGAGGTCGACGGCGAGCCGGCCGGCTTCGCCGTGTATTTCTTCTCGTATTCGACGTGGCTCGGCCGCCAGGGCCTGTATCTCGAGGATCTGTACGTGTCGCCGCGCTTTCGCGGCGCGGGCGCCGGGCTGCGGCTGCTGAAGGCGCTCGCGCGCGTCGCGGTGGATACCGGCTGCGGGCGTTTCGAATGGAGCGTGCTCGACTGGAACGAGCCGGCGATCCGCTTCTACGAAAGCGTCGGCGCCGCGCCGCAGAGCGAATGGGTGCGCTACCGGCTCGCGGGCGACGCGTTGCGCGCGTTCGCCGACGGCGCGCCGGTGGACGCCGCGTAAACGCAAGACGGGCGCCGCATGGCGCCCGTTCGTGCAGTGCGGCGCGGAGGAGCGCGCGTTACTTGAGGCTGCCCGACAGGAACCCGCGCAGGCGTTCGCTCTTCGGGTTCGCGAACACCTCGGACGGCACGCCTTCTTCCTCGACGCGCCCCTGGTGCAGGAACATCACGTGGTTCGACACGTTGCGCGCGAAGCCCATCTCGTGCGTGACGACGATCATCGTGCGGCCTTCCTCGGCGAGCTTCTGCATCACCTTCAGCACTTCGCCGACCAGTTCCGGGTCGAGCGCCGACGTCGGCTCGTCGAACAGCATCACGTCCGGATGCATCGCCAGCGCCCGCGCGATCGCGACACGTTGCTGCTGGCCGCCCGACAGGTGCGACGGATACTGCTTCTCGACGCGCGGCGCGAGACCGACCTTCTCGAGATACTCGCGCGCGCGGTCTTCGGCTTCCTTCTTCGGGATGCCGAGCACGTTGACGGGTGCTTCCATCACGTTCTCGATCACGTTCATGTGCGACCAGAGATTGAAGTGCTGGAACACCATCGACAGCTTGGTGCGCACGCGCTGCAGCTGCTTCGAATCCGCGGCGCGCAGCGCGCCCGTCTTGTCGAGCGCGGTGCGCACTTCCTCGCCGTCGACGAAGATGCGGCCGGAGTTGGGCTGTTCGAGGAAGTTGATGCAGCGGAGCATCGTGCTCTTGCCGGAACCGGACGAGCCGATCACGCTGATCACGTCGCCCGAGTTCGCCTTCAGCGATACGCCCTTGAGCACCTCGTTGTCGCCGTACCGCTTGTGCAGATCGTCGACGAAAAGCTTCTGAGTCTGGGAATTCATGAATAGTCCTGCGGAAACTTACTTGCCTTGCGGGCGCAGATACGCGAGCCAGCGACGCTCGGCCTGGCGGAACAGCCACACGAGCGCGAACGAGATCACGAGATAGAGCAGGGCGGCGATGCCGAACGCGTGGAACGACATGTAGGTCGCCGAGTTCACGTCGCGCGCGATCTTCAGGATGTCCGGCACGGTCGCGGTGAACGCGACGGTGGTCGCGTGCAGCATCAGGATCACTTCGTTGCTGTAGAGCGGCAGCGCGCGGCGCAGCGCGGACGGCAGGATCACGCGGCGATACATCGTGAAGGTGGACATCCCGTACGCGCGCGCGGCCTCGATCTCGCCGTACGACGTCGCCTTGATCGCGCCCGCGAAGATCTCGGTGGTGTACGCGCAGGTGTTCAGCGTGAACGCGAGCAGCGTGCAGTGCATGCCGTCGCGGAAGAACGCGTCGAGCAGCGGCGTGCCGCGCACGACCTGCAGGCTGTAGAGGCCGGTGTAGCAGAGCAGCAGTTGCACGTAGAGCGGCGTGCCGCGGAACACGTACGTATAGAGCCACACGGCGCTCGACAGCCACTTCCTCTTCGACACGCGGGCCACCGCGAGCGGCACCGACAGGCAGAAGCCTAGGCCGATCGACACGACCAGCAGCCACAGCGTGATCGCGACGCCGGTGATCCGGAAGCCGTCGGTGTAGAGGTAGTTGCGCCAGTATTCTTGGATGAGTTCGATCATAGGTCAGCCTTGCGGACACCGGTCGAGTAGCGCTTTTCGAGCCACATCAGCACGAAGTTCGAGATCGTCGTGATGGCGAGATAGACCGCACCGGCGATCAGCGTGAAGAAGAAGAACCGCAGCGTGCCCTTGCCGGCGTCCTGCGACGCCTTCACGACGTCCGCGAGGCCGATGATCGACACCAGCGCGGTCGACTTCACGAGCACCTGCCAGTTGTTGCCGATGCCGGGCAGCGCGAAGCGCATCATCTGCGGGAACATGATCCGCGTGAACACCTGCCAGTTGGTCATCCCGTACGCGCTGCCGGCCTCGAGCTGGCCGCGCGGCACCGACAGGAACGCACCGCGGAAGGTCTCGGTGAAGTACGCGCCGTAGATGAAGCCGAGCACGAGCACGCCGGCGAGGAACGGGTCGATGTCGATCTGGTCCCAGCCGAGCGCGTCGGTCGCCATGTTCAGCCAGATCTGCAGGCTGTAGAACAGCAGCAGCATCAGCACGAGGTCGGGCACGCCTCGGATCAGCGTCGTGTAGACGGTGCCGGCGCCGTTCGTGAAGCGGTTGCGCGACAGCTTCGCGCCCGCGCCGAGCAGGCCCAGCAGGAACGACAGCGCGAGCGAAAGCACCGCCAGCTTGACGGTTTGCCAGGTGCCGGCGAGGATCAGCGGGCCGTAGCCTTGTAGAAACATATGTGGTCCCTGGTGTGGTCCCGGACGGCGCACGCGGTGCGCCGCGAAAGACGCGCCCGCCAAGCTGCGCGGAACGCCCCGTACGTATCATGACCGTCCGCCCCGGCAACGGTGCCGGGCCAGCCCGTCGCGCGAGCGGCGGGCGAGGGGGCGGGCGGCGCGTGGTTGACTGCCTGTCGTGCCGGACGCGGGGCCGCCCCCGCATCCGCTTCCCGGTATTGTCGGCGCTCAGCGCGCCGAGTAGACGCTGAACGAGAAATACTTGTGCGACAGCCGGTCGTACGTGCCGTCCTTGTGCATGTCGGCCAGCGCCTTGTTGATCTTGAGCTTCAGGTCCGTGTCGTCCTTGCGCAGGCCGATCGCGGTGCCGTCGCCGATCGTCTTCGGATCCTTCACCTCCGGGCCGGCGAACGCGAAGCCCTTGCCGCGCGGCGTGCGCAGGAAGCCGTAGTCGGCCTGCAGTTCATCCTGCAGCGTCGCGTCGAGGCGGCCCGAGCCGAGATCGGCATAGACCTGGTCCTGGTTCTGGTAAGGAACGATCGTCACGCCCTGCGGTTCCCAGTACGCCTTCGCGTAGGATTCCTGCGTCGAGCCCTGCTCGACGCCGACGTGCTTGCCCTTGAGCGACGCGACCGTCGGCAGCAGCGGCGAGCCGGCCTTCGCGATCATCCGCGCGGGCGCGTCGTACACCTTGTCGGAGAAGTCGATCTGCTCGCGACGCTTGTCCGTGACGGTCAGCGACGACACGATGACGTCGTACTTCTTCGCCTTCAGTGCGGGGATGATCCCGTCGAGATCCTGCGCGACCCACACGCATTTCACGTTGATCCGCTTGCAGATTTCCTTGGTGAGATCGACGTCGAAACCGACGATCTCGCCGCTCGGCGCGGTCGACTCGAACGGCGGGTAGCTGGCATCGACACCGATCCGCACGGTCTTCCACTCTTTCGCGAAGGCGCTGCCCGCCACGAGGGCGAGGGCGGCGCACAGGGCGGCCTTCTTCATTTCCATCCTTTTGTCGCTCACTTCCGGGGAGGCGCTCGCGGCCGGTCGGGCCGGGCGCCGCGGCGTATTCTAGACGGCCAAAATTCGTGTTTCGGCGCGCAGGCAACGGCGCTCGCCGGACGGGCGAACGCCAAAAGGGCGGTATTTTACCCGAACGCGATACCCGGAAAACGGCAATCCGGCGCGACCGATCGATTCTTCGATTCGGGCGTTGCGGCAATCGCGGTATTCGCGACGGGCATCACGCCGATTGGGTTCGCGGGTGCAACGATGCGGTGCGCGGGCGGCGGATTGTGGCGCGCCCGGCACGCCCCTACAGTGCAGGTAAACCCGAAGAAAGAATATCTGCCTGCCGGAGTGCCCGCCCCATGTTCCAGATCCGTCGCGCCGCCGAGCGCTGCCACACGCGCCAAGGCTGGCTCGAATCGAGCCACAGCTTTGCGCTTGCCGGCGCCGTGCATCCGCCGTTCGGCGCGCTGCGCGCGCTGAGCGAGGACCGGATCGCGCCGACGCGCGGCTTCGGGATGCAGCCGCGCCGCGACCTCGAAATCGTCACCTGCGTGCTCGACGGCGCGCTCGCACATCGCGACAGCCTCGGCAACGGCGCCATCGTGCGGGCCGGCGGCGTCCAGCGGATGAGCGCCGGCACGGGGCTGATGCACAGCGAAACCAATGCGTCGCGCGACCGGGTGCTGCATCTGCTGCAGATCTGGCTGCAGCCGGCGGAGCGGGGCGGACGGCCCGGCTACGCGGAGCGGCATTTCGCCGACGACGAGAAGCGCGGCCGCCTGCGGCTCGTCGCGTCGCCGGACGGCGACGACGGTGCGCTGTCGATCCGTGCGGATGCGCGGATCTTCGCGGGGCTGATCGATGGCGACGAGGCGGCGGCATTCGCCGTGCCGGCCGGGCGCAGCACCTATGTGCACGTGGTGCGCGGCGACGTGGAGGTCAACGGCCACGCGCTGGCCGCGGGCGACGGCGCGCGGATCGCCGGGGCAGACGCGGTCGCGTTCGCACGCGGCCGGGCGGCCGAGGTGCTGCTGTTCGACGTCGCCTGAAATGAAACGGGGGACGCGGGCCGGGTGCCCGCGTCCCCCGCGATGCCGCCCGGGGAGGCGGCCCGGCGGCTTACTGCGCCGGTGCCGACGCGCCCTTGGCCGCGCGGTGCTGCTCCCAGCGTTCCTTCATCTTCTCGTGACGCTGCTCCATCCGCGCGAACTGCTGCTTCAGCGCGGTGCTGACCGTCGTCTTCTGCTGGTCGTTCAGCCCGTTGTAGAACGCGAGCCAGGCGGCCGAGCTCTGCTCGCGCAGCTGCGCGTTCTGCTGCTCGGCCTGCTGGCGGGCGGCGTGCATCGCGTTCAGGTCGAGGATCGGCTGGTTCTGCTGCGCCTTGAACTGCTCGCGCATCTGCTCGTGGCTCTTGCGCATCGCTTCATGGTTCTGCTTCATCGTGTTGACGGCCGTCTGCCACTGCTGTTCCTGCGACGCGTTGAGCTTGAGCTGGTCGTGCAGCTTCATGATCACGCCGAACGGGCCGCCGTCATGGCCGCCGTGCATCTGGTGCATGCCGGGGCCGCCCGGCGGCGGCATGTCGTTGGGCTGCGCGGCATGCGCGGTGCCGAATGCGAGAGCGAGCACGGTGGCGGCCGCAATGGCCACGCGGGAAGTGTTCTTATACATTTCAGAAACTCCTTGTATCCAAAGGGTCCGGCGATGCGGCGCGCGGGGTGACCCGGGTGCCGCATCCGGTAAGACGCAGGTTAGCGGCGCGTGCTCGGGCCGGTGTTACGCGGGATGGCTGCCGGGTTACGGCGCATTACAGTTCCCTTGCGTCGTAACCCGCAGTAACCCTTTCGCCCCTTTGTTTCGTTCTTCGACTCCGCGCTCGCGCGCTAAACTTCGAGCCATGACTACCCAGATCCTCATCGTCGACGACGACCAAGAACTCCGAGACCTGCTGCGCGACTATCTCGTGCGCCAGGGGATGGAAGTGTCCGTGCTGCACGACGCGGCGACGCTCGAGAAGCGCCTCGAGCGCGAGCGGCCCGACCTGATCGTGCTGGACCTGATGATGCCGGGCGTGGACGGCCTGACCGCGCTGCGCCAGCTGCGCGCGGCCGGCGACGACATCCCCGTGATCATGCTGACCGCGCGCGCGGACGACGTCGATCGCATCGTCGGGCTCGAGCTCGGCGCGGACGACTACCTCGGCAAGCCGTTCAACCCGCGCGAGCTGCTCGCGCGCGTGCAGGCCGTGCTGCGCCGCCGCCGCGCGACGCCGTCGGCGGCGGCGCCCGAGCAGCGCGAGCCGTTCGCGTTCGGCCGTTTCGTGCTCGATTTCCAGGCGCGCACGCTGTCGGTCGACGGCAAACCGGCGACGCTGTCGAGCAGCGAATTCGCGCTGCTGAAGATCTTCGTGAATCACGCGCTGCGCACGCTCACGCGCGAACGGCTGCTCGAGCTGCTGCACGGGCCCGAGTACGACGGCACCGACCGCGGCATCGACGTCCAGGTATGGCGCCTGCGCCGCATCCTGGAAACGGATCCGTCGACGCCGCGCTTCATCCAGACGGTCCGCGGGCGCGGCTACGTGTTCGTGCCCGACGGCGAGGCCCATGCGCAAGCCCATTGATTCGCTGTTCGGGCGGCTGGCGCTGCTGGTCGTCGGCGTGTTGCTCCTGTCGCACTTCGCGTGGTTCTTCGCGATGCGCCTCGAGCGCAACCAGATGCAGACGCGTTATGCCGTCGAGGAGGCCGCGTTCCTCGTCGACGCCGTGCGCCAGCACGTCGAGCGCACGCCCGACCAGCCGCTGCCGTCGCGGGTGCGGCTGGTGTCGCCGGACAGTCCCGATGTGCCGAAAGACGCCGATTCGAACCTGGCGGCGCCGCTCAAGCGTTTCCGTGACGACGTGAGCGAGCGGATGCCGCCCGGCACGCTGGTCGAGATCGGCGCGCCGGGCCATCCGCCGGTGCTGTGGGTCAAGGAGCCGAGCGACCGCAACTGGATCGTGGTGCCGGTGCAGCCGCTGCGCCCGCCGCGCTCGCTCGACCGGATGCTGTTGTGGCTCGGCACGATTTTCTCGGCCGGCGTGATCGCCGCGCTGTTCGCGGCCTGGCAGCTGCAGCAGCCGCTGCGCTCGCTGGCGCGCGCGGTCGCGCGCTTCGGCCGCGGCCAGCCGGTGCCGCCGTTGCGCGAGCGCGGCCCGCGCGAGCTGCGCCAGCTCACGCACGGCTTCAACCAGATGGTGGAACAGGTGTCGCAGGCCGAGAGCGACCGCGCGGTGATGCTGGCCGGCGTCGCGCACGACCTGCGCACGCCGCTCGCCCGGATGCGCCTGCGCGCGGAAATGATGGACGACGCGCGGCTGCGCGACGGCGTGGTGCGCGATGTCGACTCGATGTCGCACATCGTCGACCAGTTCCTCGTGTTCGCGCACGGCGGGGCGGACCGCAGCGAGCCCGTGCCGGTCGACCAGACCTGCGAGCGGATCGCCCGCAGCTATCGCGCGGTCGCACCGAACGCGCCGGCGGTCCAGACGCATCTGGCCGCCGACGAAGGCTTCCGCCTGCCGACCGCGACGCTCGACCGGATCCTGTCGAACCTGCTGGACAATGCGCATGCGTACGGCGCGCCGCCCGTGCTCATCGAGACGGCGCGTACGCCGGCGGGTTACGTGCTGTCGGTCAGCGACAGCGGCGGCGGGATTGCGCCGCGCGATCTGGCGGCCGCGACGCGTCCGTTCGTGCGGCTCGACCCCGCGCGCGGCGGGAACGGCCACAGCGGGCTCGGGCTGGCGATCGTCGAGCGGCTGGTGCTGCGGCTGGGCGGGGCGTGCGAGATCGGCAATCGTCCCGAGGGCGGCCTGCGCGTGGCGATGACGTTCCCGTTCGACGTGGTGCCGAAGGACGAACTTCACGCCCAGGCCGCGTAAGCGGCGCATGCGGCGCCTGCCGGGCAGGCGCCGCGCGGCATCATTCGCCGAACAGCGTGCCGAGCGTCTCGGCGGCGTTGCTGTCGATGGTGTTGTAGGTCACGCTCGTGGCCTCGAAGATATAGACGGTCGTATAGCGGCCGAGGCGCTCCAGGATCTCCTCCTGCAGCGATTCCGGCACGACGTTCATGTTCAGGTACCACGCCGTCGACGACAGCCGGGTCTGGAACGACCCGTACTCCTGCATCAGCTCGTAGAACGCATCGGCGTCCTGATCGCGGCAGACGATCACCAAGTTTCCTGCCATTCGCTTCCTCCCGCTGGTCGGTCGATCCCTGGCGGCTATGGGGCTAGCGACGCCAGGGGCTAGCCCCGATCATACCTGCTTCGCCGCAATCGTCCGCTGACATCCGCCATGGTTTGCGCCCGTGTGCGGCTGGCGGGTTCCCGGCCGGCCCGGATCACGGCATAATTCGGGGCCTGCATGCCGGCCGCACGACCGCGGCCGGGCTGCTCCGCACCGCACGCCTGCCGTTCGCCCGCGTGCCGGGCACGATCCGTGCGCCGCCCGCGCGCCGCGCCGGCCCCGCACGGTTGAACCTGAAATACAGGTTGGTGTAGTGTCGTGCCGTCGCGGCCCGACTCGCCGCGCCCGGGGGCGCAGCTTGCACGCACGGCGCCCCGCGCCGGCGTGAGATCGTGAATCAATCGAATTACCGCGTCGAATTACCGCGCCCGTGCGCTTTGCCATGAATCAACATCGTCTGCCGGCTTCGTTCGGCCTTACCGGGGAGGGCGCCTGATGGACGTCGGATTCTTCAATCCGAACCGGACCGCCAACGCGTCCGCTTGGCGCGTCCTGCCGAACCGGTGGGACTTCATCGCGTTTCCGCTGATCATCTGCCTGATCGCGATGGCGGTCGTCGGCTTTCATGAAACGATGGCGCCGATCGGGACCCTTCAGACCCAGAAGATCTCGCTCGACCCGTCGAACCTGCCCGAATACGCGTTGCGCACCACGCTGCGGATGCTCGCCGCGATGGTCGCGTCGCTCGCGTTCACGCTGGTGTACGGCACGCTCGCCGCGAAAAGCCGCCGGGCCGGCATGGTGCTGATCCCGATCCTCGACATCCTGCAGTCGGTGCCGGTGCTCGGCTTCATCTCGTTTACGGTCACGTTCTTCCTCGCGCTGTTTCCGAGCCGCGTGCTCGGCGCCGAGCTCGCGGCGATCTTCGCGATCTTCACGAGCCAGGCGTGGAACATGACGTTCAGCTTCTACCAGTCGCTGCGCACGGTGCCGCGCGACCTGGACGAAGTGTCGCGCGGCTTCCACCTGACGTCGTGGCAGCGCTTCTGGAAGCTTGAGGTGCCGTTCTCGATGCCGGGGCTGATCTGGAACATGATGATGTCGATGTCGGGCGGCTGGTTCTTCGTCGTCGCGTCGGAGGCGATCACCGTCGGCAACCAGACCATCACGCTGCCGGGCATCGGCGCGTATCTCGCGCAGGCGATCTCGGACAAGAACCTTGGCGCGATCGGCTGGGTGATCCTGACGATGACGGTCGTGATCCTCGCGTACGACCAGTTCCTGTTCCGCCCGCTGATCGCATGGGCCGACAAGTTCCGGATGGAGAACACCGCATCGGGCGATGCGCCGCAATCCTGGCTGCTCGACCTCGTGCGCCGCACGCGCCTGATTCACCAGCTGCTCGTGCCTGCCGGCTGGTTCTTCGCGAAGGCGGCGCGGATTCCGCTGCGCTTGCCGCTGTCGGGCGCAATGCGCTTCTCGCTGCCGAAGGTCGAGAAGAAGGCATCGCGCACGGTCGACATCGCATGGGCGGCGCTCTTGCTGCTCGGCACGGCCTATATCGTGTGGCGCGTCGTCACCTTCGTGTCGACCGGCGTGACGATGGGGGAGGTCGGGCACGTCGTCGCGCTCGGGCTCATCACGCTGCTGCGCGTGGTCGTGCTGATCTCGATCGCGTCGGTGATCTGGGTGCCGATCGGCGTGTGGGTCGGGCTGCGCCCGAAGCTGGCCGAGAAGCTGCAGCCGCTCGCGCAGTTCCTTGCCGCGTTCCCGGCGAACCTGCTGTTCCCGGTGTTCGTGATCGTGATCGCGCGCTTCCACCTGAACCCCGACATCTGGCTGTCGCCGCTGATCGTGCTCGGCACGCAGTGGTATATCCTGTTCAACGTGATCGCCGGCGCCACGTCCTATCCGAACGACTATCGCGAAGCCGCGACGAACTTCCGGATCCGCGGCTGGCAGTGGTGGCGCCAGGCGATCCTGCCCGGCATCTTCCCGTACTACGTGACCGGCGCGATCACCGCCTCGGGCGGCGCATGGAACGCGAGCATCGTGTCGGAAGCGGTGCAGTGGGGCTCGACCAAGATCGAGGCGCACGGCCTCGGCGCGTATATCGCGCAGACCACCGCCGCCGGCGACTTTCCGAAGATCATCCTGGGCATCGCCGTGATGTCCCTGTTCGTCACCCTGTTCAACCGCCTGCTGTGGCGCCCGCTGTATGCCTTCGCCGAAGCGAAGCTGCGGCTCGACTGAGACCGATTGAGAGCGAAACGCGATGCACAATCCGAATGCTGTAAACGCCCCCGTCCAGACGTCCCAGCCGCCGCGCCTCGGTGAGGAAATCCTGCGCGTCGATCACGTCTGCCGCGGCTTCAACAAGACGCAGGGCGAGTTGCTCGTGCTCGACGACGCGAACCTGTCGCTGCGCGAGGGCGAGATCGTCGGGCTGCTCGGCCGTTCGGGCTCGGGCAAGTCCACGCTGCTGCGGATCATCGCCGGGCTGATCGAGCCGACCGGCGGTGACGTGACCTATCTCGGCAAGCCGCTGCGCGGCCCGGCCGAAGGCGTCGCGATGGTGTTCCAGACCTTCGCGCTGTTTCCGTGGCTGACCGTGCTGCAGAACGTGGAGGCCGGGCTTGAGGCGCTCGGCGTCGGCGCACGCGAGCGGCGCGAACGCGCGCTCGCCGCGATCGACCTGATCGGTCTCGACGGCTTCGAGAACGCGTATCCGCGCGAACTGTCGGGCGGCATGCGCCAGCGCGTGGGCTTCGCGCGCGCGCTCGTGGTCGATCCGACGATCCTGCTGATGGACGAGCCGTTCTCGGCACTCGACGTGCTGACCGCCGAGACGCTGCGTACCGACCTGCTCGACCTGTGGACGCAAGGCCGCATGCCGATCAAGTCGGTGCTGATCGTCACGCACAACATCGAGGAAGCGGTGTTCATGTGCGACCGCATTCTCGTGCTGTCGTCGAACCCGGGCCGCGTGATCGCCGAGATCAAGGTGCCGTTCAAGCATCCGCGCAACCGGCTGGATCCGGCCTTCCGCAAGCTGGTCGACGACATCTACGCGAAGATGACGGCGCGCCAGACCGGCGAGGCGACGAAGAAGGGGCTCGAGCTCGGCAGCTGGCTGCCGCAGGTGTCGACCAACCTGATGGCCGGCCTGATCGAGACGCTTGCGATGGCGCCGTACCACGGCCGTGCCGACATGCCGGAAATCGCGCGCACGCTGCATCTGGAGGTCGACGACCTGTTCCCGATCGCCGAAGTGCTGCAATACCTCGGCTTCGCCGACGTGCGCGAAGGCGACGTGTTCCTGACGCCGCCGGGGCGTGTGTTCGCGGAATTCGGCACGCAGGAGCGCAAGCTGATGTTCGCGGATCACCTGCTGAAGCACGTGCCGCTCGCCGCGCGGATCAAGAAGGTGCTGAACGAGCGCCCGGGCCATCGTGCGCCGCGTGTGCGTTTCGAGCAGGAGCTGGAGGATTTCCTGTCGGACGGCGCGGCGGAGGAAACGCTCGACGCGGTGATCGACTGGGGTCGTTACGGCGAGATCTTCTCGTACAACGACCAGACCGAAATCTTCAGTCTCGAGGACGTCGAGTCCTGAGCCGCCGAGCCGGGCCATCTGGCCCGGCATCCGCACGCACGGCGCCTGCCAGGCGCCGCGCATCGCATCGTTACTGCAAGTTACCCCACCGGTCGACCGCCGGTTCGGCCGACGCCCACTTCCAGTGCGTGCCTTGCTGGCACGCACTCGCGAAATACCAGGCGGCCTTGTCGCCGTCCTTCACCGAGAACGCGAATTCCTTGCACAGTGCAAGCGCCGTCGAGTACGCGCGCGTGACGCGCACCTCGCCTTCGCCGTTTTCGAGCGGCAGCGTGTTCTTCACGTTCCACGGCTTCACTTCGCCGACGGCCAGGCTGCCGGCCGCCTTCGCGATCGCGTCCTGCTGGTTCTGATGGAGCTGTTTCATCGTGCGGTTGACGGCCTCGTCGGTCGCCGCCTGCACGGCGATCCCGACACCGACGCCGACGGCCGGGTTCGCGGTGACGAGGCCCGTCGCCGCGCCGGCGAGCGCGCCGCTCGCCGCGCCGACCGAGCCGCAGCCCGACAGCGCGGCGCTGGCCGCGCACAGTGCGCCGATCGCGGCGATTCGGATCGCGACGCTCATTGCAGCGCGCCCCAGCGTTCGGTCGCCGGTTCCGCCGACGCCCATTTCCACACGGGACCGTCGCGGCAGATCGTGGCGACGTAGAACGCCGATTGCGCGGCCTTGTCGGCCTTCGCCGGCGTGTCGACCGCGAACACGATTTCCTTGCAGTCTAGCGGGCCGATGCTGATCATGCGGCTGACCGTCACGCGGCCCTGTTCGTCATCCTCGATCGGAAACGAATGGTGCGTCGTCCACGGCGCGACGCCGCCGACGTCGAGCGGGCCGGCCGCCTTCGCGATCTGTTCCTGCGTGTAGCGGTGCGCGACGCGCTGCGTGTACTGGACGCCCGCACGCGCACCGGCGACGGCGCCGAGGCCGATGCCCGTCGCGACGGCGGCGTTGTTGGTGACCTTGGAGGCGATCGCGGCGCCCGCGATACCGGCGCCGGCGGTCGCGCCTTCGCTGTACAGCGAGTTGCAGCCGGACAGCAGTGCGGCCGTGGCGAGCGCGGCCAGCACGATGCGCGCCGGCGTGGCCCGGCGCGGCGGTTCGAAACCCATGTTCATCCCTGAGTGCAAGTCCTGTCTGGGTGAGCGGCGACGCATGCGCGCCCCCTTGCCGCGTCATTGTTTCGCAATGGTCATGGGAAAACTGCAAAGCTTTGACAAATGGCCGGCGGCGGGTCGCGCGCGTACGCGCGGCGCTATTGTCGGACAGATGGCTGAGCCGGGGTCGAAGCGTTACAAATTGAAGGTAATTGTTACCGTGGCATGCGAGGAAGCGACCTAGACTATTCTGTTATGGAATGTTTCTACGACGGCTCCGAGCCGCGCGCCATATGAGACACCCAGCCATGCGCCGTTCGAAACGGTTTTCTCCCCGGCCGCCCGATGCGGGTGCCGAGCGCCCGCGTCCACAGACCGACGCGCCGGCCGGCGCGCCCGACGAGACGCCGTCCGACGGCGATCACAACCAGGGCGGCGCACGCCCGGAAGGGCTCGACTATCAACGCGACCTCGGCCAGGAGCAGGACGCTTGAGCCCGTCGCCACTGTATTCCGCTGCCGCATTTCATTGCGCGCCTGGTTGCATCGTTCACATCTGAATCGCCGCGCGACTGCCTTCGGGCCGTCGCGTCCGCCTTGGCGCGCGCCGCGCGTCATTCAATCGAATCGAGGAGGGGAAGCCGCATGAGCAGATTGATCGTGGTATCGAACCGTGTCGCCGCCGGCGAGGACACGCGCCCGAGCGCAGGCGGTCTCGCGGTCGGCGTGATGGATGCGCTGAAGGAAACCGGCGGCGTCTGGTTCGGCTGGAACGGCGAGATCGTCGGTACGCCCGACGCGGAACCGGCGATCCAGCAGGACGGCAACGTCACTTATGCGACGGTCGGGCTGACCCGGCGCGACTACGATCAGTACTACCGCGGCTTCTCGAACGCGACGCTCTGGCCGGTGTTTCACTACCGCAGCGATCTCGCGCGCTTCGACCGGCAGGAGTACGCTGGCTATCTGCGCGTGAACGCGATGCTCGCAAAGCAGCTCGCCGCGCTGCTGCGGCCCGACGACCTGATCTGGGTGCACGACTATCACCTGCTGCCGTTCGCGCATTGCCTGCGCGAGCTCGGCGTGAGGAATCCGATCGGCTTCTTCCTGCACATTCCGTTTCCGTCGCCCGACATGCTGCGCGTCGTGCCGCCGCACGACGAGCTCGTGAAGTTCATGTGCGCGTACGACATCGCGGGTTTCCAGACCGACGCCGACAAGCAGGCGTTCACCGACTACATCGAGCGGCGCGGCATCGGCGCGGCGAGCGACGACGGGATGCTGCATGCGCACGGCCGCGTCGTGAAGGTCGCCGCCTATCCGATCGGCGTGCATCCGGATGCAATCGCCGAGGCGGCCGTCCAGTATGGCTCGCGCAAGCCGGTGAAGATGCTGCGCGACGCGCTCGGGGGCCGCAAGCTCGTGATGAGCGTCGACCGGCTCGACTATTCGAAGGGGCTCGTCGAGCGCTTCCAGTCGTTCGAGCGGATGCTCGCCAACCAGCCGGGCTGGCAGGGGCGCGTGTCGCTCGTGCAGATCGCGCCGCCGACGCGCTCCGACGTGCAGACCTACCAGCGCATACGCGAGACGCTCGAAGGCGAGGCCGGCCGGATCAACGGCCGCTTCTCGCAGCTCGACTGGACGCCGATCCAGTACCTGAACCGCAAGTACGAGCGCAATCTGCTGATGGCGTTCTTCCGGATGTCGCAGGTCGGCTACGTGACGCCGTTGCGCGACGGGATGAATCTCGTCGCGAAGGAATACGTCGCGTCGCAGGACCCGGACGATCCGGGCGTGCTCGTGCTGTCGGAGTTCGCGGGCGCGGCGGCCGAGCTGAGCGGCGCGCTGCTCGTCAATCCGTACGACCTCTCGCAGATGGCCGATGCGCTCGAGCGCGCGCTGTCGATGCCGCTCGCCGAGCGGCGGGCGCGGCACGAAGCGAACCTCGCGCGGCTGCGCGAGAACAACCTGTCGGTCTGGCGCGACACGTTCGTCGCCGACCTGCGCAGCGTCGCGGCGGCCGCGTCGGTCACGCGGCGCGCGGGCCGGCGGGCCGCGCATGTCTGAGCGGATGTCCGAGCGCGTGGAGGAGGGTGGCGCGGCGGACGATGCGGTCGCCCGCTTCTTCATCGTCACGGGCGGCCCCGGCTCCGGCAAGAGCACGTTGCTCGATGCGCTCGAGCGTACCGGTTTCGCGCGCTCGCACGAGGCCGGGCGCGGCGTGATCCGCGACCAGATGGCGATCGACGGCCCGGCGCTGCCGTGGCGCGACCGGGCCGCATTCGCCGAACTGATGCTGACCTGGGAGATGCGCTCGCACCATCTCGCGCGAGGCGCGCGCGGGCCCGTGTTCTTCGATCGCGGCGTGCCGGACGTGATCGGCTACCTGCGGCTGACGGGCCTTGCGGTGCCCGCACACGCGGAGGCCGCGGCGCGGCGTTTTCGCTATCACCGGCGCGTGTTCATCGCGCCGCCGTGGCCCGAGATCTACACGCAGGACACCGAGCGCCGGCAGGATTTCGCGGAGGCCGTGCGCACCTACGACGCGATGGTCGACTGCTATACGGCGTATGGCTATCGGCTGGTCGAGCTGCCGCGCGTGAGCGTGAAGGCGCGCGTGCGCTTCGTGATGGACGCGCTCGACGCCACGTGAGCCGTGGGCGCGACGCGCTGCGGCGTCAGGTCGCAGCGTGAAGTCGCCGCATCAGGCCGCAGCGTCGGGGCGTGGCGACGCGATGCGCAGCATGCTGACCACCGCGGCGACCGCCGCGAACACCGTGGCGACATAGAGCGCGATCGTCGGACCTCGGTCGGGCGCCAGCCCGAAAATCAGCGCGACGAGCGCGGCACCGAGCGTCTGGCCCGTCAGGCGCGCCGTGCTCAGCATCCCGCCCGCGCCGCCGCTGCGCTCGCGCGGCGCCGACGACAGCATCGCGCGATTGTTCGGCGACTGGAACAGCCCGAAGCCCGCGCCGCACAGCGCCATCCGCCACACGATGTCGACGGTACCCGGGTGCGCGCCGATCGTCGCGAGCGACAGCAGCCCGGCCGCGAACAGCGCGAGCCCGATGCCGCCGAGGATGCCGGCCGAGTAGCGGTCCGACAGCACGCCGGCGAGCGGCGCGGCGAATACGATCACGAGCGGCCACGGCGTCATGTAGAGGCCGGTTTCGACCTGGGAGAAGCCGAGCGAATGCTGCAGCCAGAACGGCAGCGCGACGAACGCGAGCATCTGCGACGTGAACGACGCGACCGACGTGCAGATCGACAGCGCGAACATCGGGATGCGCATCAGGTCGACCGGCAGCAGCGGCGCCGGCTGCGACAGCTGGCGCTTCACGAAGAAGTAGCCGACGCCGAACGCGACGGCCAGCTCGGCCGCGACGTACGCGTGGCTTTCGCCGTGACCGAGCCCGTCGACGGCCATGATCAGCAGGCCGAACACGCACGCGTTCATCAGCGCGCTCGGGAAGTCGTACGGCGCGTCGTGCAGCGGGTTGGCCGGCAGCGCACGCAGGCTGCCGAACACCGCGGCGATGCCGATCGGCACGTTGACCGCGAACAGCCAGGGCCACGACGCGAACGACAGGATCGCCGATGCGACCGTCGGGCCGATCGCCGAGGATAGCGCGACCACCATCGCGTTGATCGACAGTCCGCGCCCGAGCATCGACGACGGGTAGATCATGCGCACCAGCGCCGCGTTGACGCTCATGATGCCGGCCGCACCGAACCCCTGGATCACGCGCATCACCGCGAGCGTCGGCAGCGATCCGGCGAGCGCGCAGCCGAGCGACGCCGCGGTGAAGAGCGCAAGACCCGCGATGTAGATGCGGCGATAGCCGACGCGTTCGCCGAGCGACGCGAGCGGCAGCAGCGTGATCGTGACCGCGAGCTGGTACGCGTTGACGATCCAGATCGATGCGGCATCGGACGCGTGCAGGTCGCGCGCGATCGTCGGCAGCGCGACGTTCGCGATGGCGCCGTCGAGCACGGCGAGCGTGATGCCCAGTGCGACGCAGACGATCGCCCAGTAGCGTTGCGGAAGCGGCAGGCCGGTATCGGCGTTCATGGCGGGAGCGAAAGCGTGGTTGTCCGCGTGCCCGGGTGCCGGTTGCGTGCGCAACCATGCTTGCGGGTGGAGGCGGCGGTGAACGGTCCGGCCGGCCTGGCGGCGCCGGCGCGGGACCGGTCGAGTGTATCACCGGGCCGAATCGCGCGACGCCGACACCGCCGCCGGCCGGCGCGCGTTCAGCCTTCGAAATCGAGGCCGCCGAGCCGCACGAGCGGGTCGGCCTGTGTGCGCGACGCGAGGTCGATGTCGCGCGCGCCCTCCCATGCGCTCAGCTTCCTCGGCAGCGCGCTCAGGTAGTGCTCGAACCGCATGGGCCCGTCGGGCTCCATCAACCGTTCGATCTCGTCGGTGTCCCAGGTCAGTTCGAGGTTCAGCGGATGCACGAAGCCGCTCACGTGCTCGTGCGGCGCGCTGCGGATCTGCACGCGCGTCGGTTGCCCGTGGCCGCCGTACGGGACGACGTCGGTCAGCACGTGATCGGCGAAGAAGGCGGCGATCGCCTGCGCGATGCGCGGCGCGAATTCGGTATCGAAACGGCGGGCGGTTTCGGGCTGCATGAAGGCGTCTCCAGTGTGCCGAAAATCGTAGCACGGCCGTGCCGCGTTTCGGCGTGCGTGATACCCGTAATGGCGCGTTACCACTTGCTGCATCTATTACGGCCGGGCGCGGCCACAATGCATCGCATCCAGTACCACTTCGCGTGGGAGTCCATCATGAAAAAGATTGCCGCTGTATGTGTCCTCGCCGGTTCGCTCGCCGTGGCGGGCCCGGCGTCCGCGCATGGCCGCGACGGGGGCGCCGTCATCGGCGCGCTGATCGGCGGCGCGGTGCTCGGCGCGATCGTGACGTCGGCGATGAATCCGCCCGTCGCGTATCAGGCGCCCGTGTATCAGGCACCGGCCTATCAGCCGCCGACGTACTACCAGGCACCGGCCTACCAGCAGCCGGCTTATCCGACCTACCAGCAGGCGCAATACCAGGACGACGGCCCGAGCTATTGCTACGACCGTTATCAGCGCGCGTACGTGTGCGGCGCGCCCGTGTCGGGCGGCTATGCGCAGCCGGCGGGGTGGTAAGAAGCGGGCACGCGCATGAGGCGCGGGCAGGTTCGGCGTTGCGTAGCCGGCCGCCCGGTTTCCGGTGGAGCGGACGACAAAAGGCCCTCGCGGTGATGCGAGGGCCTTGCTTTTTGACGGTCGTCTATCGGCTCGTATCGGCCTCGCGCGGGCCGTGCGTGGATACAAACGGTTGCAATTGCGTCAGTGGCGATGGCCGCCGCCGTTGCCTTGGCCGCGCCCGCCGCCGTCGTCATTCCAGTCGGCGCGGCGTCCGTCGCCGCGGCCCCAGCCGCCGTGACGGGCGCGTTCGCTGCGGTCGCGATCCCAGCCGCCGCGGTCACGATTCCAGCCGTCGCGTCCGCGATCCCAGTCGCGGCGTCCGCGGTCCCAGTCGCGCCCGCCGCCACCGCCCCAGATGTTGACCGTCCCGTACACGGGCGACGCCCCGTAGGCCGGCCCGTACGCGTAGCCGGGATCGGAATAGTAGGGCTGTCCGTAGCCGTATCCGGCGTCCGGACCGACGACGCACCCGGCCAGCAGCGTGGCGACGCCGGCGGCAGCAATGAGCTTCAGCATGATGATCTCCGTTGGTTTCCGTATAAGTACCGCGCGCGGGGATCGCCGGCTGTATGCAATTGTGTCGTGAAATTACAGCGCCGTAAGGTCTTGGGGCGAAAGTGTTAGCATCCGGGGCCTATTTGTTTTTCAGGAGCACATCGATGAAATTCGCGATCCGGGCCGTCCTGGCCGCCCTTTGCGTGACGACCGCCGCCGCCTGCGCGGCCGGGCCCGCATCGGCGCCCGCCGTGCCGGCCGAGTCGATCAAGATGTTCCCCCAGCCGACGGCCGGCCAGCAGCGCGCGGTGATCGCGCTGCCCGCGCTCGAGAACGAAGGCGACGCGCGCGTCGAGCTGATGATCGGCAAGACGCTGCAGACCGACTGCAACCAGCAATGGTTCGGTGGGGAACTGACCGCCGAGGACGTGAAGGGCTGGGGCTATACGTACTATCGCCTGACCGACGTGAAGGGGCCGGCGTCGACGCTGATGGCCTGCCCGGGCCAGGCGCCGCAGCAGCGCTTCGTGCAGGTGCGCGGCGACGGCCAGCTGCTGCGCTACAACAGCCGCCTGCCGCTCGTCGTGTACGTGCCGGACGGTTTCGACGTGCGCTATCGCGTGTGGCATGCGTCGAAGGACGTGCAGCACGCCGTGACGCAGTAACGCATCGGCGCGGTCGTGCAGGGGCGCTTGCCGCTGCACGGCCGCGTGTGGTTTCGCTTGCGGGCTGCTTTCCGAGGTCCGCCGTTTTTTCCGCCGCTCGCGTGTGCGAGCGCCGGCCATGCGGCCAGCGCGGCTTGCGCGACCGCCTCCAGATCGCGACGGCTCGCACCGTCGCGCGCCTGAATCGACATCCCCTGTCGCACCGTCACGTAGTAGCGCGCGATCGCGTCGAGGTTCGCATGTGCAGAGAGCTCGCCGGTCGCAACGCTTTTGCCCGGCCGCGCGCGTAACGCGGCGACGGTCTGCTCGCGCATCGCGATCAGCATTTGCCGGACCGTGTCCGAGCGCTCGGCCGACGGCGGGGCGAATGCGTAAGGGGCGATGCGCGATGTGATGTGTGCCGCAAGTCACCGTGATGGCGCGATGATGAATGGAAGAGGATAACGAACGGTTTTGCAGGTGCGCGGCGGAATTCATTTACAAAGTAATCAAGCGTACTTACGATGACGCCAATCTGGGCTAGCGGAACTTCGTATGCGTACGGTCGATCGGGCGATGCTTGCTGCGCTCTGCCTTTGGCTTGCTGCATGCGGCGGCGGTGACGGCAGCGCGGCTCCGGCATCGCAAACCGTTGCGGGCACATCGACATCACCCGTCGCTCCCGCCGGCGCCGCATCCGGCGCATCGGCTGCATCGACGAATTCCGGCAGCCCGGCACCGACCGCTGCGCCGACCGGTTCCGCGTCCGGCACGACGCTTCTGCCGTCCAGTGGCGCCAAACCGATTCTGGTCGCCGATGTGACGGTTTCCCCGGCTGCCGACGGCAGCGACCAGGCCGACGCGTTGCAGAAGGCATTCGACAGCCTGCGTGCCGGCCAGCGCCTCGTTATCGCGCCGGGCCGCTACGTCGTCGGGCATTCGCTTGCCGTGACGGTGCCGCAGGCGGTGATCTCGGGATACGGCGCGACGCTGGCCGCGACGAATCCCGCCGACCAGACGATCGTGATGAGCGGCGCCGGCTCGACGCTCGTCGGCGTGACGCTGACCGGCACCGGCACCACGCGGCTCACGACGCCCGAGTCGACCAAGGTCGAGGTCACGGGCTCGGACGTTCAGGTGCTCGGGGTGACGATCCAGGGCGGCGCGAGCGCCGGGATCTTCGTGTTCGGCGGCAACCGTATCGCGATCGTGGGCAATACCGTGCGGGCGACGCTGGCCGACGGCATCCATACGACCTACGGATCGACCAACGTGCTGGTGCAGAACAATACGGTGACCGGCACCGGCGACGATCTGATCGCCGTGGTCAGCTATCTCGGCGACGGTCGCCTGAGCAGCAACGTGCTGATCGACCATAACGCGGTATCGGGCAATGCGTGGGGGCGCGGCATCACCGTTGTCGGCGGGCAGGCGGTGACGATCTCGAACAATACGGTCGACGGTGTCGAGAAGGCGGCGGGGATTCTCGTCGCGCAGGAGGACAGCTGGAAAACCTACGGGGCTTCGAACGTCGTCATCACGGGCAATACCGTGACCAACATTCAGAACGCGAACGTGAACAACGGATTGCAGCCGACGCAGCAGGGCGCGATCGAGCTGGATACGTGGTCGGGAGCCGTGTCGGATGTCACGGTGGCGAACAACCGCGTGTCGGGTTCCGGATATGCGGGGTTCCGGGCGTACGGAAACGTGTGTTCGTTCAGCGTGACGGGCAACACGTTCTCGTCGATCGCCGGGTTGTCGGTCTCGTTGCTGACGAACGGCTGCGTGTCGAACCAGATCGTCGTCGATGCGAACCGGCTCGCGGACGGCAGTGTGCTGGCGCTGCCGGCGGGGGCGTCGTCGACGGGGACGTTTGCCGTGACGGGCGCGAATGCGAGTCTGATGCCGCAGGTCAGGGCGGGGTTGATGCAGTGACGGGGCGGTCAGGGCTCAGGCCTGACAGCTATTCGCTGGCACAGCACGGCATACGCGGCTTCGGCGGAACACGCGGCCAGGCGTGAGCGTGGACACCCGACGTTCGGACACTGTGCGTGCCGACGGTGCGATTTTCAGGCTGAGGCGGAATTTCGGGAAATTGCTGGTCCCCCCGACAGGAATCGAACCTGTATCTAGCGCTTAGGAGGCGCTTGTTCTATCCATTGAACTACGGGGAGAGCCATGTCCGCGATATCGCGTGCGGAAGACGCGACCGGGACGGCGATGTGGACAGCGCGCAGAGTATAGCAAACGCGACGCGCATCGGCGGACGGAATGCGTGCCGATACGCGCCGCGCGCCCCGGTCGTGTCCGAAAAAGCCGAATCAGAAATCGACGACGACGAAATCTTCCTTGCCCACGTCGCACAGCGGGCAGCGCCAGTCGGCGGGAATGTCGGCGAAACGGGTGCCGGCGGGGATGCCCTCGTCGGGCAGGCCTTCCGCTTCGTTGTAGACCCACCCGCAAATCAGGCAGACCCAGCTCTGGTATTCGGTTACTTCGCTCATGTGGCGCTCGGGATGATGAAAGTCGGTGACGCCGTCCGCGGCGTGGCCGGCGGACGAAAGGCGCAATGGTACCGGAATTTCGCCGAACGCCTCCGCAACGTCGTTTTAAACGTACGCATCGCGAACAACGGCCGTCATCGCGCGGGCCGGGCGCGCAGTGTATGCTTCGTGAGCCTTTCAAATCTGAAGGAGAAAAACGATGCTCAACAAGAAGAAATGGATCGCGGGTGTGGTTTGTGTCGCGGCGCTGGCCGCGTCGACGCTCGCGCGTGCCGAGGCGCGCGTGTACTTCGCCGAGCCGAAGGATGGTGCGACGGTGTCGAGCCCCGTGCACGTGAAGTTCGGCCTTGAAGGGATGGAACTCAAGCCGGCCGGCGACATGACGCCGGACACGGGCCACCATCACCTGCTGGTCGACGGCAAGCCGGTGCCGAAGGGCGACGTGATTCCCGCCACCGACCATTCGCTGCACTTCGGCAAGGGCCAGACCGAAACCGACCTGAAGCTGCCGCCCGGCCAGCACACGCTGACGCTGCAGCTCGGCGAAGGCGCGCACCGCTCGTACGGTCCAGAGCTGAGCTCGACAATCACGATCAACGTGAAGTAATCGCGCGTTCCGCTTGCGGGCGCCCGGCCGGGAAACGGCGGCCGGATGCCCGCCGCCGGCCCCGCATGACGTCGAAGCACGCGATGCCGGCCCCGCCCGCCGAGCGCGCGCCATCATGCCGCCGCAGCAAAAACGCAGCGCTGACGCAACGCTTAAGCAGCACAAAATGATTCGCCCTCCGGCCTAGTCCATCCGGCCATCCCGGCGCAGGCGTCCGCCACCGGTACAATGGGCGTTTCCGATTTCTCTCTTCGCCGTCTCCCCATGTCGCTTTATTCCATTACCGGCGCGCAACTCGCGTTCGGTCACGTCGCGTTGCTCGATCACGCGGACTTCTCGCTGGAGGCCGGCGAGCGCGTCGGCCTGATCGGTCGCAACGGCGCGGGCAAGTCGTCGCTGCTGAAGATCGTCGCCGGGCTCGCGAAGCCCGATGACGGGCTGATTACGCGCCAGCAGGAGCTCGTGACCGTCTATGTGCCGCAGGAGCCCGAATTCGAACCCGGCGCGACCGTGTTCGACGCCGTGGCATCGGGGCTCACGCACACGCGCGAAGTGCTCGAAGAATACGATTCGATCGCGCATCGCCTCGCGGAAACACCGGAAGGCGCCGAACACGACGCGCTGCTCGCGCGGATGAACGCGCTGCAGTCGTCGCTCGATGCGCACGACGCATGGAACTGGCGCACGCGCGTATCGATGACGCTCGCGCAGATCGGCCTGACGGACGGCGACGCACAGGTCGACGCATTGTCGGGCGGGATGCAGAAACGCGTCGCGTTGGCGCGCGCACTGGTGCTGCAGCCCGACGTGCTGCTGCTCGACGAACCGACCAACCACCTCGACTTCGACGGCATCCGCTGGCTGGAAGAACTGCTGGTCGCGCAGCGTGCGGGCCTGTTGTTCATCACGCACGATCGCGCGTTCCTCGACCGCGTCGCGACCCGCATCGTCGAGCTCGATCGCGGCCGGCTGCTGTCGTATCCGGGCAATTTCTCCGCGTACCAGACGCGCAAGGCGCAGCAGCTCGAAGTCGAGCGCGTGGAAAACGAGAAGTTCGACAAGCTGCTCGCGCAGGAAGAAGTGTGGATCCGCAAGGGCGTCGAGGCGCGCCGCACGCGCAGCGTCGGCCGCATCGCGCGGCTGGTGCAGATGCGCAACGAGCGCGCGGAGCGCCGCAATTCGCAGGGCAACGTGAAGCTCGACGTCGCGCAGGGCGAGAAGTCGGGCAAGATTGTCGCGGAACTGACGGACGTGACGAAGCGCTACGGCGATCGCACGGTCGTCGACACCTTCTCGACGACGGTCATGCGCGGCGACAAGATCGGCTTCGTCGGCCCGAACGGCGCCGGCAAGACCACGCTGCTCAAGCTGATCCTCGGCGAGCTGAAGCCCGACGCGGGCACGGTGCGCACCGGCACGAACCTGCAGGTCGCGTATTTCGACCAGATGCGCGCGCAGCTCGACCAGGAAAAGAGCCTGGCCGACACCATCAGCCCCGGTAGCGAATGGGTCGAGATCGGCGGCGTGCGCAAGCACGTAATGAGCTATCTCGGCGACTTCCTGTTCGCACCGGAGCGTGCGCGCTCGCCGGTGAAGTCGCTGTCGGGCGGCGAGCGCAACCGGCTGCTGCTCGCGCGCCTGTTCGCGCGTCCGGCCAACGTGCTGGTGCTCGACGAACCGACCAACGACCTCGACATCCCGACGCTCGAACTGCTCGAAGAGCTGCTGGCCGACTACGACGGCACGGTGCTGCTCGTCAGCCACGATCGCGCGTTCCTCGACAACGTCGTGACATCGGTGATCGCGGCCGAAGGCGACGGAAAGTGGCGCGAATACGTCGGCGGCTTCACCGACTGGCAGATCCAGAGCGAGCGTTCGCAGCAGCTCGCGCAGCAGGAAGCGGCGAAGCGCGCGGTGAAGGAAGCGGCGCCGGTCAAGGAAGACGCGGCGAAAGGCGCGGCCGGCCGCAACGCGCAGCGCACGGTGAAGCTGTCGTTCAACGAGCAGCGCGAACTCGATGCGCTGCCCGAGAAGATCGCGGCGCTCGAGGAAGAACAGAAGACGATCAACGCGCAACTCGAAGATGGTTCGATCTTCGCGAAGGATCCGCAGGAAGGCACGCGCCTGACCGAGCGGTTCGCGGCGATCGACGACGAGCTCCTCGCCGCGCTCGAGCGGTGGGAGACGCTCGAGGCAAAGCGCAAGCCGGTCTGACGCACCGCGCGTGGCGGCCCGGCGCGTCGGAGCGCCGGCCGGGCGGCCGGCAGCGCCGTGCGACGATCTTGCGACGGCGCGCCACGCGGAACCAGTAAAATACCGCGCGTCCCGGGTCGCTCGGCGCACGCCGCGCGCCCGCTTTCGGAGCAGTCCAAGCACACCGTTGTTTCGATTCGCTTTTTTACGGAACTCAACGTTTTGTCCACGACGTTATCCACACGAGGTGTGGACAACGTCCCGATGAATGACGAAATTCAGCGCCTATGTCAACGAAGAAGCCCAGCGCGGCCTATAGCGAAGCATCGATCAAGGTGCTCAAGGGCCTCGAGCCGGTCAAGCAGCGGCCCGGCATGTACACCCGTACCGAAAATCCGCTGCACATCATCCAGGAAGTCATCGACAACGCGTCCGACGAGGCGCTCGGCGGCTACGGCAAGCAGATCACGGTCACGCTGCACGCCGACCAGTCGGTGTCGGTCGAGGACGACGGTCGCGGCATTCCGTTCGGCATCCACCCCGAAGAGGGCGTGCCGGTCGTCGAGATCGTGTTCACGCGCCTGCACGCAGGCGGCAAGTTCGACAAGGCCGCCGGCGGCGCGTACACGTTCTCGGGCGGCCTGCACGGTGTCGGCGTGTCGGTGACGAACGCGCTCGCGACGCGTCTCGACGTGACGGTCTGGCGCGACGGCAAGATCGCCGAACTCGGCTTCGCCGACGGCGACGTCGTGAAGCCGCTCGCGACGCAAGGCGCGGGCCGCGGCGAGAAGAAATCCGGCACGCGCGTGCAGGTGTGGCCGAATCCGAAGTACTTCGATTCGCCGAACCTGCCGCTCGGCGAGCTGCAGCGTCTGCTGCGCTCGAAGGCCGTGCTGCTGCCGGGCGTCGAGGTCGTGCTCGTCAACGAGAAGACCGGCGAGCGCCAGGCATGGAAATACGAGGACGGCCTGCGCGGCTACCTGCTCGACGAGATGAACGGCAGCGAGCTGCTGATCCCGCTGTTCGAAGGCGAGCGTTTCGCCGATGCGCGTTCGACCGACGAAACCTTCGCCGAGGGCGAGGGCGCGTCGTGGGTCGTCGCATGGAGCGAGGAAGGTTCGCTCGTGCGCGAGTCGTACGTGAACCTGATCCCGACGCCGGCCGGCGGCACGCACGAGTCGGGCCTGCGCGACGGCCTCTACCAGGCGGTGAAGAGCTTCGTCGAACTGCACAACCTGCAGCCGAAGGGCGTGAAGCTGCTCGCGGAAGACGTGTTCGCGCGCGTGTCGTTCGTGCTGTCCGCGAAGGTGCTCGATCCGCAGTTCCAGGGGCAGATCAAGGAACGCCTGAACAGCCGCGACGCGGTGAAGCTCGTGTCGTCGTTCTCGCGTCCGGCGCTCGAACTGTGGCTGAACCAGCACGTCGAGCACGGCAAGAAGCTTGCCGAACTCGTGATCAAGCAGGCCCAGGCGCGCACGCGCGCGGGCCAGAAGGTCGAGAAGCGCAAGAGCTCGGGCGTCGCGGTGCTGCCGGGCAAGCTGACCGATTGCGAGACGGAAGACATCGCGCGCAACGAACTGTTCCTGGTCGAGGGCGACTCGGCGGGCGGTTCCGCGAAGATGGGCCGCGACAAGGAATACCAGGCGATCCTGCCGCTGCGCGGCAAGGTGCTGAACACGTGGGAAACCGAGCGCGATCGCCTGTTCGCGAACAACGAGGTGCACGACATCTCGGTCGCGATCGGCGTCGATCCGCACAGCCCGGACGACACCGTCGACCTGTCGAACCTGCGTTACGGCAAGATCTGCATCCTGTCGGACGCGGACGTCGACGGCTCGCACATCCAGGTGCTGCTGCTCACGCTGTTCTTCAAGCATTTCCCGCAGCTGATCGAGCGCGGTCACGTGCATGTCGCGCGGCCGCCGCTGTTCCGCGTCGATGCGCCTGCGCGCGGCAAGAAGCCCGCGCAGAAGCTCTATGCGCTCGACGACGGCGAACTCGAGGCAACGCTCGACAAGCTGCGCAAGGACGGCGTGCGCGAAACGCAGTGGAGCATCAGCCGCTTCAAGGGTCTCGGCGAAATGAGCGCGGAGCAGCTGTGGGACACGACGATGAATCCCGACACGCGCCGCCTGATGCCGGTGAAGCTCGGCGAACTCGACTACGAGGCGACGGTTGCGCGCATGACGATGCTGATGGGCAAGGGCGAGGCAGCCGCGCGACGCGGCTGGCTCGAGGAAAAGGGCAACGACGTCGAAGCGGACATCTAAACCCGCGCGGCCGGGCATGACGCCCGGCCCGGCCTCACGCCACTTACGAATACGGAATACAGATGGACGACAATACTTCCGATCTCTTCGCCGGGTCCGACGCACCGGAAGCCGATGCGCTGACGCTCGGCAACTACGCGGAGCAGGCGTACCTCAGCTACGCGGTCAGCGTCGTGAAGAGCCGCGCGCTGCCCGACGTGTGCGACGGCCAGAAGCCGGTGCAGCGCCGGATCCTGTTCGCGATGAACGAAATGGGCCTTGGCCCCGACGCGAAGCCGGTGAAGTCGGCGCGCGTGGTCGGCGACGTGCTCGGTAAATATCACCCACACGGCGACCAGTCGGCGTATGACGCGCTCGTGCGTCTCGCGCAGGATTTCTCGCTGCGCTATCCGCTGATCGACGGACAGGGCAACTTCGGCTCGCGCGACGGCGACGGCGCGGCGGCGATGCGCTACACCGAAGCGCGGCTCACGCCGATCTCGAAGCTGCTGCTCGACGAGATCGACCAGGGCACGGTCGACTTCATGCCGAACTACGACGGCTCGTTCGAGGAGCCGAAGACGCTGCCGAGCCGCATGCCGTTCGTGCTGCTGAACGGCGCGTCGGGCATCGCGGTCGGTCTCGCCACCGAAATCCCGTCGCACAACCTGCGCGAGGTCGCGGCGGCGGCGGTCGCGTTGATCCGCAATCCGAAGCTCACGCACGCGGAGCTGATGAACCTGATCCCCGGCCCGGACTTCCCGGGCGGCGGCCAGATCATCTCGAGCGACACCGAGATCGCGGCGGCCTATGAAACCGGCCGCGGCAGCCTGAAGGTGCGCGCGCGCTGGAAGATCGAGGATCTCGCGCGCGGCCAGTGGCAACTCGTCGTCACCGAGCTGCCGCCGAACACGTCGGGCCAGAAGGTGCTCGAGGAAATCGAGGAGCTGACCAACCCGAAGCTCAAGCTCGGCAAGAAGACGCTCACGCCCGAGCAGCTCAACACCAAGAAGGCGATGCTCGACCTGCTCGACGCGGTGCGCGACGAGTCGGGCAAGGAGGCGGCGGTGCGGCTCGTGTTCGAGCCGAAGTCGCGCACGATCGACCAGACGGAATTCGTGAACACGCTGCTCGCGTACACGAGCCTCGAATCGAACGCGACGCTGAACCTCGTGATGATCGGCGCCGACGGCCGGCCGGGCCAGAAGGGGCTGCTGACGATCCTCGACGAGTGGGTGAAGTTCCGCCAGCTGACGATGACGCGCCGCTGCCGCCATCGTCTCGCGAAGGTCGACGACCGCATCCACATCCTCGAAGGGCGGATGATCGTCTTCCTGAACATCGACGAGGTGATCCGCATCATCCGCGAGTCGGACGAGCCGAAGGCCGCGCTGATGAGCGCGTTCGGCCTCTCCGACCGCCAGGCGGAAGACATCCTCGAAATCCGCCTGCGTCAGCTCGCGCGGCTCGAGAAGATCAAGATCGAGAAGGAGCTCGAGGCGCTGCGCGACGAGAAGGCGAAGCTCGAGGAACTGCTCGCGAACGAAAGCGCGATGAAGCGGCTGATGATCAAGGAGATCGAGGCCGACGCGAAGCAGTACGGCGACGATCGCCGCACGCTGATCCAGCAGGAAAAGCGCGCGACGTTCGAGGCGAAGGTCGTCGACGAGCCGGTGACGGTCGTCGTGTCGCAGAAGGGTTGGGTGCGCGCGCTGAAGGGCCACGGGCTCGACCCGGCCGGCTTCACGTTCAAGGCCGGCGATCACCTGTATGCGGCGTTCCAGTGCCGCACGCCCGATCGCCTGATCGCATGGGGCAGCAGCGGCCGCGTGTACTCGGTCGACGTGTCGGTGCTGCCGGGCGGGCGCGGCGACGGCGTGCCGGTCACGTCGCTGATCGAGCTCGAATCGGGCTCGCACCTGATGCACTACTACGCGGCGCCGGCCGATCAGCAACTGTTGCTCGCGTCGAGCAACGGCTTCGGCTTCCTCGCGAAGGTCGGCGACATGGTGAGCCGCGTGAAGGCCGGCAAGTCGTTCATGACGATCGATGCAGGCGCGGTGCCGCTCGCGCCGATGCCGGTACTGCCGAACGCGACGCAGGTCGCGTGTCTGTCGAGCGGCGGCCGGCTGCTGGTGTTCGGGATGGACGAGATGAAGACGCTGTCGGGCGGCGGCCGCGGCGTGATCCTGATGGCGCTCGACGACAAGGAAACGCTCGTGCAGGCGCTCGCGATCGACCCGGCCGGCGTCGTGCTGATCGGCACCGGTCGCGGCGGCAAGGCGCAGGACGAAACGCTGTCGTACGCGGGGCTCGCGCCGCACGTCGGCAAGCGCGCACGCAAGGGCCGCGCGCCGGAAACGAAGCTCAAGGTCGTCAACGAGCTGCGTCCGCTGCTCGTCTGACGCCGCACCCGGTCGCCGGTTCGACCGGCATCGAAGGCCGCACCTCCGCTTCGGCGGGCGTGCGGCCTGTTTCTTTTGGGGCGACGCATGCAGGAAAGCGAGCGTGGCGCCGTCACGCGGAACTTGCAAATATTGTGAAATAGCGCCAGGGGTCTGAACCGACCGGCGGTCCGCCGGTCGAACGTCGCTCGAGACCGCGCGTGACGCGGCTGTTCGTTGCACTCAACTCATAACAGGATTGCCGCCATGTCCCACGCCGTTGCCGTCGCGCTGTTTCTTCATCTGCTGGCCGTCGCCGTGTGGGTGGGCGGGATGGTCTTCGCGCACTTCTGCCTGCGCCCGGCGCTGTCCGACCTGACGCCACAGCTGCGGCTGCCGCTGATCGAGGGCGTGTTCGGCCGCTTCTTCAACTGGGTGTCGGGCTCGGTGATCGTGATCCTGCTGTCCGGCGGTTTCCTGCTCACGGCCTTCGGCGGCGCGCACGCGACGTGGACGCTGCATGCGATGGCGGGGCTCGGCGTCGTGATGATGCTGATCTTCGGCCATATCCGCTTCGCGCTGTTCCCGCGCATCCGCCGCGCGGTGCAGGCGCAGAACTGGCCGGACGGTGCGCGCGCGGTGAACACGGTGCGCCTGCTGGTCGTCGTCAACCTCGTGCTCGGCGTCGTGACGATCGGCGCGGCCGTGCTGTCGCGCGGCTTCTGATCGCCTCGCCGGCCTCTGATTGCGCGGCGCCGTTCGGCGCTCGCCGCCGGCGCGGTGCCGCGCGCCGCTACGCGGCCAGCATCGCGTCGAGCAGCCACGCGCCAGCCGGGCCGAGCGGCCGGTTGCGCGACCACACGGCATCGACCCGCACGCGGCGCGGCCAGCCGCGCGCGCGCAGCTCGCACAGCCGATCGCGCGCGAAGTGCTCGACCATCCAGCGCGGCAGCTCGGCCCAGCCGAACCCCAGCACCGCCATCTCCAGCAGCATCAGGTAGCTCGGCGCGAGCCAGCGCTGCGTGCCGACGACCATCCGGTCGGCGGCGCCGCGATCCTCCGGTTTCACATACGTATTGAGGCGCAGCTCGCGCGCGTCGCGCAGCGCCGCATGCGGCACGTCGGCGTCGCCATAGGCCGCCAGCGCGTGCGTGCGCCCGACGAACAGGCCGATCTCCGACTCTTCCGCCACCGTCGCCGCGCCGATATCCGGCGGATAGACCGCGCGCGCGGCCATCAGCCCGAGCTGTGCGCGGCCCTGCTGGATCAGGTCGAGCACGTCCTCGTGCTCGGCAATCTGGCATTCGAGCTCGAGCGCCGGAAAGCGCCGCTCGAGCGCCATCAAGGTCTCCTCGTAACGCTTCGACTGGTACGTGTCGGACACGACGAGCGTCAGCCGCGCTTCCTCGCCCTGCGCGAGCCGCGCGGCGGTGCGGTCGATCGCCGCGCCGGCCTCCAGCGCACGCTGCACCTGCGGGAGCAGCGCGCGGCCGGCATCGGTCAGCGTCGGTGTGCGCGTCGAGCGGTCGAACAGCTGCACGCCGAGATCGATCTCGAGGTTCGCGATCGCTTCGGACACCGTCGACTGGCGCTTGCCGAGCTTGCGGGCAGCGGCCGTGAACGAGCCGAGCAGCGCGGCTTCGGCGAAGGCGAGCAGGGCTTCGGGGGCATGGCGCATGCGGCGGGTCTCAGGGCTTTATATCGGTAAAACCGATGATATCAAACTGGATTCATGCGGTTTCGCCGATCAAAATGGCCGACATCGATTGTACGAACGCATCGGAGGGAACCATGAAACAGATCAACAAAACGGTGACGGAACGTCTCGTTCATGCGCTGACGTTCGAGCTGGTGGCGATCGCGCTGTGCGCGCCGATCGGTGCGTGGCTGCTCGACATGCCGGTGTCGCACGTCGGCGTGCTGACGGTGATGGTGTCGCTGATCGCGATGGCCTGGAACATGACGTTCAACACGCTGTTCGACCGCTTCGAGCGGCGGGCGGGCCTCACGCGCACGCTCGGCATGCGGATCGCGCATGCGGTCGCGTTCGAGCTTGGTCTCGTCGCGATGGTGGTGCCGGTCGCCGCGTGGTGGCTGAACGTGAGCCTCGTCGAGGCGCTGCTGCTCGACCTCGGCATCGTGCTGTTCTTCCTGCCTTACACGTTCTGCTTCAATCTCGCGTACGACGCGCTGCGCGCACGCTGGGCCGCACGTCGCGTCGCGGTACCGGCCGGCTGAGCGGCAAGCGTCCGGCGGCGCGGGCGGCGACCGGGGCCGGCCGTCAGTGCGCGACGGCCCACAGCCACACGCCGCATGCGATCGCGACCGCACCGTAGACGGCATACACGGGCACCTTGAAGCGCGTGAAGCACAGCGTCGCGAAGGCGCCCGTGAGCCAATAGACGGGATCGGCCGGTTCGCGATGCAGGATCTTCACGACGGCGACGACGAGAAAGCCCGTCGTCGCCGCGCGCAGCAGGCGCATCCCGTGCTCGAAGCGCGAATGGCGCTTGAGCCGGAACAGATGGTTCTGCGCGAACACGACGAGACATCCCGACGGAATGAACAGCGCGGCGGTCGCGAGCAGCGCACCGCTCCAGCCGTCGGTCAGGTAGCCGAGAAACGGCACGACGTTCAGCAGCGGGCCGGGCGCCACCGGCGACAGCGCGAACGCGAGCGTGAAGTCGCGATCGGAGATGCCGGTGGCCGGCGACACGAACAGCGTCTTGAGCACGGGCAGCGCGGAGAATCCGCCGCCGAACAGCGTCATGCCGGCGCCGGCGAGCCGCGGCCACAGCAGCGTCTCCTGGTAGTCGCCGGGCAGCGGCAGTGCGAATACCGCGACGAGTACGGCCAGCAGCACGAGCAGGTTGCGGTCGCGTTTCGACAGCGTGACGTCGACCGTGGCGTGTTGCGGCGGCCCGGTGAGCCAGCCTGCTGCAAACGCAGCAAAAAGAATCCCGACGAAAGCGGCCGGACTATGCGCGAAAGCGAGCAGAATCGTCGACAGCGCGGCGATCACCTGTTCGAGCCGCGTGCGCGCGAGCGCGCGCCACTGCTTGACCCACGTGACGCCGATCAGCGCGGCAAGCACCATCCCGAAGTGATTGATCAGCACCGGCGCGGCCAGCGAGCGCACGACCGGCGTGCGGTAGAAGATCGCAAACAGCGTCATCAGCACGGAGAACGGAAGGACGCTCGCGATGCCGGCGACCCAGGCGCCTGCGCGGCCGTGCAGCGTCTGGCCGACCTGCACGGCGACATTACAGCCGACGGGGCCTGGCACGAGCCATGCAAGGGCGACGAGATCGGCGAATACGTGCGGCTCGATGCGCTGCCACCGCTCGACGTAGTGGCGTTCGAGCTGCGCCATCATCGAAAGCCCACCCCACGACAGCGCGGAAATGCCGGCGACGACCTTGAACAAGGCCCACAGGGATGCCTGTGCCTGTTCGACACGTTCGGCCGCTTCGACTTCGACGGTGGTCATGATGGTGTTGCGGTTGGCGCCGGGCCTGGTCTCGCGCATAGGGACGTGCCGGCGGCCCGCCGACACGATGGCCCTCCCGATTGTCCGCCGCGAGTCATGACACTGCCATGCGCGAAAACGCTAGTAAATGAACTAAACAACCGCATCGGAAGCCGAAATGATCGATGTGCCGCGCAACATGGGCCGTGCGGGTTGCAGGTTGCGGGTTCAGGCGCCGGTGCTGCCGGTCGCGCGGTGCGCGAGGACGTTCGGCCGGTTGCCGCGCACGCCGAAGCGCGCGATCAGCGCGGGGATCGCGTCGGCCGGCACGGGGCGCGAGAACAGGAAGCCCTGCGCCTCGATCTCGCCGAGCGCGGACAGCCATGCGATCTGCTCCTCGGTTTCGGTGCCTTCGACGACGACCGTCAGGCCGAGCGAGCGCGCGAGATGCACGATCGACGACACCATCACGCACACGCTGCGATCGTTCGGGATCGCCTGCACGAACGAGCGGTCGACCTTCAACGTATCGACGGAGAAGCGGTGCAGGTACGACAGCGACGAGTAGCCGGTGCCGAAGTCGTCGAGCGCGATCCGGATGCCGAGCTTCTTCAACGCGACGATCTTCTCGGACACGAGCTCCGGATATTCCATCATCGCGGTCTCGGTGATCTCGAGCTCGAGCCGGTTCGCGTCGATGCCGGTGTCCTGCAGCGCCTGCGAAATCGTCTCGATCAGGTCGCCGCGCCAGAACTGTACCGGCGAGATGTTGACCGCGAGCGTCAGCGTGTCGTGGCCGTCGTCGCGCCAGCGCGCGATCTGCTCGCACGCGGTGCGGATCACGAAGTCGCCGATCGGCACGATCAGGCCCGTCGATTCGGCGATCGAAATGAATTCGTTCGCGGAGATGACCCCGTGCTCGGGGTGATCCCAGCGCGCGAGCGCCTCGAAGCCGGTGATCGTGCGGTGCGTCAGGTCGATCTTCGGCTGGTACGCAAGGAACAGCTGTCCCTCGGCGAGCGCGACGCGCAGTTGCTGTTCCCAGCGCATCAGGTGATCCGCGCGATGCGACAGGTGCGGCGCGTAGAACTGGTAGCAGTTCTTGCCCGCATCCTTCGCGCTGTACATCGCGAGGTCGGCCTTCTTCAGCAGGTCGATTTCGCTTTCGTTCGCGACGGTGTGCAGCGCGATGCCGATGCTCGCATGCAGCACGAACGAACTGCCGCGCACGTCGAACGGCTCGCCGAACATCCGGATGATCGCTTCCGCGAGCCGCACCGCGCGCCGTTCGACGTCGTCGCCCTTCATCACGACGACGAACTCGTCGCCGCCGATCCGTGCGAGCGAGCCTTCGTCGCCGACGGCATCCGACAGGCGCGACGCGGTCATCTGCAGCACGATGTCGCCGGCGTTGTGGCCGAGCGTGTCGTTGACGGTCTTGAAGTTGTCGAGGTCGATGAACAGCAGGCCGAGCCGCGACAGGCTGGCCGGCATCGACACGTCGTTGCGCAGCCCGCGCAGGGTCGCGTAACGGTTCGCGAGGCCGGTGAGCAGGTCGTATTCCGCGAGCTGGGTCATCTCGCGCTCGCGGCCGAGCAGCTTGCCGATCAGCCCCGTCGCGACGCCGAAGAACGCGAGCATCGCGAGGGTGATGAAGCTCGTCATCAGCAGGTAGACGTTGCGCGTATGGTAGTAGTCCGCGTATTCCTCGGTCTGCGACAGCCCGACCATCACCGCGAGCGGGTAGCCGTCGAGGTGGCGGTACGACACGATGCGCGTGACGCCGTCGATCGGGTCGATGATCGTGCCCGTGACGCGCTCGGCGATCGGATAGACGCCCGATGCGGAGAACGCCCCCGGTGCGTTGTTGAGCGAGCCGGTGCGCCGCGCGAGCACGGCACCCGTATCCGACACGACGGAGATCACGCCTTCCTTGCCGATCGCCGCGTTGTTGTAGAAGTCGTTCGTGAAGTAGCTCGGGTCTTCCGACACCACGACGATGCCGGCGAAGCTGCCGTCCGGGTTGTTCAGGCGCCGCGTCATCTGCAGCGTCCAGTGGCTCGACACGCGGCCGAGCACGGGCTTGCTGATGTACAGGCGATCGTCGTTGTGCGCGAGGTGGACCTTGAAGTGCTCGCGGTCGGACAGGTTGATCGGCTTCGGGTGGAGTTCGGCCGTGTTCGCGAACAGGATGCCCTTCGCGTTGACGAGCGAAACCTGGATCAGCGTGTCGCTCGGCACGACGCCTTTTTCGACGGTGCTCGCGAGGTTGAAGCGCGCGGGCGATTTCTCGAATTCGAACTTGACGAAGCGGGTGATCTGGTCGACCTGGTGGATCGCCTTGACCGTGTGCTGTTCGAGCGCCGACGACAGGATCGCCGCGGAAGCCGCCGCTTCCTTGTACGCGCTGTCCTTTTCGACCGACAGCCGCGCGATGATCACGGCCCACAGCAGCGCGAGCGCGAGCATCCCGAGCAGCGGGATCGCGAACAGCGCGCGCCGGCGCGACTTGCGTGGCGCGCGTAGCGGCCGGTTCGGCGACGGGTGGTTTGACCGGGCGGAGCTCATCGAAGAGGGCGGCGTCCTGCTCGCGTGCGCCATCCCGCGTCGGGATGGCCGGCTATGGTTGGGGTCGCACCGGCGTCTGTTCGTACGCGGGATGCGCAACCATGGACAGACCCGCCGAAGCGACGGATTAGGCCCGATATTACTGGCTGGAACGTTTTTGCGATAGCCGGGGGAATCGTAGGGCGCCGGCCGGGCCGGCGCCATCGCACATCGCGAAATGTTACACGGGGGACCGGAAGGTGCCGTCGACGACCGTGACGACGTGGCCGCCGATCCACGTGGTGCCGTCTTCGGCATAGCTGACGAAGATGCGGCCGTCGCGGCCGATCGCCGTGCCCTGGCGGGCCGTATACGACTGGCCGGGGCGGCGTTCCTGCCGCGTCAGCAGCCCGGCCAGCGCGGCGTTTGCGCTGCCGGTGACCGGGTCCTCGCCGAAGCCGAAGTCGCCGCCCGTCATCAGGCAGCGGATTTCGAAGGTCGCGGGACCGCCTTCGGCATGCGGCGCGTAGACCGCGAGGCCGTCCGTGCCGTAGCGGCGCGTGAGCGCCTCCAGCGCGGCCGGATCGGGCGCCAGGCCGATGCACGCGTCGGCCGACTTCAGCCGCACGACCAGCCACGGCGCGCCGTTGTCGATCGCGCACGGCTCGGCTTCCAGATCGATCGCGTCGCTGCGCAACGCGGCCGCCAGTGCCGGGTAGTCCGAACGGTCGAGCGGCGTGAACCGTGCCGGCGGCGCGGCAAATGCCCAGCCATCGGCCTGTTCGCGCAGTTCGACCAGGCCGACCCCGCATTGCTGGACCAGCCGGCCCGGCGTGCGCGGCCGCGCGCCGCTTTCCAGGAATGCATGCGCGGTGCCGAGCGTCGGGTGGCCGGCGAACGGCAGTTCGCCGGCCGTCGTGAAGATCCGCACGCGATAGTCGGCGTCCGGATCGGTCGGCGTGCAGACGAACGTGGTTTCCGACAGGTTCGTCCAGCGGGCGATCGCGAGCATCGCGTCGTCGCCGAGCGAGTCGGCGTCGAACACCACGGCGAGCGGGTTGCCCTTGAACGGCACCGACGTGAACACGTCGACCTGCTTGAAGCGGACGAGACGACCGGTCACCTCGATGCCCCCGTTACGCGACTTCGGCGATCAGTTCGATCTCGACGCACGCGCCGAGCGGAATCTGCGCGACGCCGAACGCCGAACGCGCGTGCTTGCCGGCCTCGCCGAACACCTCGGCGATCAGTTCCGACGCACCGTTCGTCACGACGTGCTGTTCGGTGAAGTCGAGCGTCGAGTTGACGAGGCTCATCAGCTTCACGATGCGCGTGACCTTGTTCAGGTCGCCCGTGTGCGCGTGCAGCGTCGCGAGCAGGTCGATCGCGATCGCGCGCGCAGCCGCCTTGCCGTCTTCCGTCTGCAGGTCGGCGCCGAGCTTGCCGGCCCAGACCTTGCCGTCCTTCTTCGCGATGTGGCCCGACAGGTAGACCGTGTTGCCGCTTTGCGCGCTCATCACGTAGGCGGCGGCCGGTGCGCCGGCGGTCGGGAGCTCGATGCCGAGCGACTTCAGCTTGTCGTAGACGTTAGCCATGGATTCGATTCCTCGTGGATCGTAGAGAGTCGTGACAGGGAAAAAGCGGATCAGAGACGCTCGCGCAGCTGCTTGCCGAGGCGCGCGACGCCTTCCTCGATCTTCTCCGGCGGCACCGTCACGAACGACAGGCGCAGCGTGTTCTGCTGCGGGTCGTTCGCGAAGAACGGCGCGCCCGGCACGAAGGCGACGTGGTTGGCGACCGCGGCCTCGAGCAGCTTCATGCTGTCGATCTGCGCGGGCAGGTTCACCCAGATGAACATGCCGCCGTCCGGGCGGTTCCACGTGACGCCTTCCGGCATGTGGCGCGCGAGCGACGCGAGCATCGCCTCGCATTGCGCGCCGTACAGCTGGCGGATCGTCGGGATGTGCTCGTCGAGGAAGCCGTCCTTGATCACTTCGTGCGCGATGCGCTGCGTGAGCGTCGGCGTGTGCAGGTCGGTGGCCTGCTTGGCCTGCACGAGCTTGAAGTGGAGTTCCTCGGGGGCAATGATGTAGCCGATCCGCAGGCCCGGCGCGAGCACCTTCGAGAACGTGCCGAGGTGCACGATATGGTCGGGCGCCATCGACAGCATCGTCGGCAGCGGCTCGCCCTGGTAGTTCAGTGCGCCGTACGGGTCGTCTTCCAGCACCGGGAACGGGCTCGACTGCGCGAACGCGGCGAGCGCGCGGCGGCGCTCGACGGGCAGGCGGCGGCCGGTCGGGTTCTGGAAGTTCGGCTGCGCGTACAGGAGGCGCGCGCCTTGCGTGAGCGCGGGTGTGAGGCCTTCGGGCAGCAGGCCCTGCTCGTCGGTCGGCACCTGCACGTAGCGCGGCTCGTACAGCGAGAACGACTGCAGCGCGCCGAGGTAGGTCGGAGTTTCGACGAGGATCGGGCTGTCCGGATCGATCAGCGCCTTGCCGAGCAGGTCGAGCGCCTGCTGCGAGCCGGTCGTGATCAGCACCTGCGACACGCGCACGCTGTAGCGCTCGGCGATCCATTCGCGCAGCGGCAGGTAGCCTTCGGTCGCGCTGTACTGGAGTGCGGCCGCGGGCGCATCGCGCAGCACGCGGTCGGCCGCGGCGCGCATGCGCTCGGCCGGGAACGTCGCGGGAGCGGGCAGGCCGCCTGCGAACGAGATGACCTCGGGGCGTTCCGTGACCTTCAGGATCTCGCGGATCGCAGAGCTCGTCAGCTTGCGGGCGCGTTCGGAAAGCTGCCAGTGCGGCGGATGCAGGTCGCTCGGATTCATAGTCTCCTCGTTCGGATATCGTGGTCAGTCAAGAAAGGTCGGTCAGGCAGATTGCGTCGACGCAGCCGGGTGGGCGTGCGGGAGCGCGATCGGGCCGTCGCGGCCGGGTGGGCAAAACCGTTCAGGCAAAACGGACATTATGGCGCACCTCATCAACCGGCGCGAGCGGGACGCGGGGCCGTGGCCACCGCCGAGCGCCGGCCGAGCATCACGGTCGCGATCACGGCGGCCGCGAACAGCCAGGTCGACGGCGTCACCGTTTCGCCGAACAGCAGCGCGGAAAAGGCGATCGTGAAGAAGATCTGCAGCAGTTGCACCTGGCCGACGCGCGCGATGCCGCCCATGGCGAGCCCCGCGTACCACGCGAAAAAGCCGATGAATTGCGAAAAGAGGGTCACGTAGCCGAACGCGAGCCACGTGCGCAGCGCGAGCGGGGCAGGGTGCGCGGCGTGCTGCGTCCATGCGAGCCAGCCGACCGGCAGCACGAGGAACGGCGCGGACACGACGAGCGCCCAGCAGATCACCTGCCAGCCGCCGATCTGGCGCGCGAGGCGCGCGCCTTCCGCATAACCGAGCGCGCCGATGCCGACCGCGACGAGCATCAGCGCGTCGCCGGCCTGCACCGTCCCGCCGCCGTCGCGCAGCGCGAACGCGATCACCAGCGCGCTGCCGGCCAGCGCACTGGCCCAGAACGCCTTCGACGGCCGTTCATGCGACAGCCACGCCGCGTACAGCGCGACGAACAGCGGCTGCAGGCCGTTGACGACCGCGCCGTGCGACGCCGGCACGGTCTTCATCGCCCACGCGGAGAACACCGGATACGCGATGATCACGCCGGCCGACACGACCGCGAGGCTTTTCAGCTGCGCGCGGGTCGGCAGCCGTTCGCGGCGCCACCACAGCAGCAGGCCGGCCGGCACCGACGCGGCGAGCGCGCGGCCGAGCCCGTTCAGCAGCGGGTTGAGTTCGGAGACGACGATACGCGTCATCGGCAGCGTGAGGCTGAAGATCATCACGCCGATGAGGCCGAGCAGCATGCCCCGGGTTTCGCGCGAATTCATGGACTGGGTGTCTCCGTATTGCAGGGTTCGGGTAACGAAAGGGCGCCAGGGCGGTCAGCGCAGCGTGCGTGCGCCCTGCGGCGTGTCGAATTCGGCGACGAGCGCCGGCGGGCCGTCGCCGGTGTCGAGGTCGAGCAGATGGCCGGCGCCGAGCCAGTCGAGCTGCTCGCGGACGGCATCCGCACGCGGGTGGACGCCCTTGAGCGCCTTCAGCGCGACGCCGTTGTCCGGCAGCGATTCGGCCGGATGGCGCGGGCTGTCCCACTGGATCAGCGACGGCACGAGGCCGTCGCCGGCGCCCTGCCACGCGGGGAACGCGCCGTCGTCGGGCACCGTGAGGCCCCAGCTCAGGTCGCCGCGCCGCATCGCGACGACCGGCGCGATGCGCGTCGGGTACTGGCTTTGCCACAGCGCGAGCCGGCGCGGGCGGTCGACGCGCGCGACCCAGTGCGCGAGGAACGGGCCCTGCGCGAGCCGTGCGTGCATCGCCGGATCGTCGAGCGCGAAGAGCCGCGCGCGCGGCGGCGTGGCGTCGTCGCCTGTCACGGGCGCGTCGCGATCGATCGCGATCACTTCGAGGTACAGCCCGCCCCACGCGCCGAACAGCGCGTTGTGGGTGCGCATCAGCGGATGGCGGCCGCCGCCGGCCGGTTCGATGCCGAGCGCGTCGGCGACGTGGCGCACGCCTTCGTCGAGCGTACGCGCGGCGATCACGAGATGGTCGGGGGTCAGGGAGCGGGCTGGCATGAACGTCGGTCGGGAAGCGAAAGTGTCATGGTGGGCGGGCGACGCGCGGGACGGTTGGGCGGCCGGCCGGTGCCCGGCCGCGAATGCAGGCCGGACGGGGCTGCGCCGCATACGGCAGGGCCGGAACGGCGGCCGCACGATCGCCATTCCGGTCAACTGTAATCGTCGGCACCGGCACAGTAACGGTACAATCGGCGCGATAGCCTTCGGTACAGTTGGAGCCGCCGCCCATGTCCACCGTCCCACTCGCCCAGATTCCCGCGCCGCACGATACGGCCACGCTCACGCTCGTCGACCAGCTCGTCCAGTGGGCGCGGCGCCGCATCGACGAACGCGTGTTCCGGCCCGGCATGCGGATGCCGTCGATCCGCAAGCTCGCGCTCGACAAGAGCGTGTCGCGCTTCACCGTGGTGGAAGCGTACGAACGGCTCGTCGCGCAGGGCTACCTCGACTCGCGGCGCGGCTCGGGTTTTTACGTGCGCGAGCGCACGGCCACCGGCCCGCTGCCGGCCGACAACGTGGTGCGCGTGGCCGAGGCCGCGCCGGTGCACAACACGATCGACGTCGTCTGGCTGCTGCGCAACATGCTGCATACCGCCAGCCCGGAAAAAGGGCCGGGTCTCGGCTACCTGCCGGGCCGCTGGCTCGACGGCGAGCTGATCACCGGTGCGCTGCGCGCGCTCGGGCGCCAGTCCGGCGCGCAGATGCTCGGTTTCGGCACCGCGCAGGGTTTCCTGCCGCTGCGCCAGCAGCTGCAGACGCGGCTCGCGGAAGTCGAGATCGGCGCGAAGCCCGAGCAGCTCGTGCTGGTGTCGGGCATCACGCAGGCGATCGACCTGATCTCGCGGATCTACGTGCGGCCCGGCGATGCGGTGATCGTCGGCGATCCCGCGTGGTTCCAGATGTTCGGCCGCTTCGCGTCGCAGGGCGCGCAACTGGTCGGGATGCCCTATACGCCCGACGGCCCCGATCTCGACGCGCTGGAAACGCTCGTGCAGATGTGGCGGCCGAAGATGCTCGTGATCAATTCGGTGCTGCAGAACCCGACCGGCACGTCGCTGTCGGCCGCGCAGGCGTTCCGGATCCTGAAGCTCGCGGAGGCGTACGATTTCCTCGTCGTCGAGGACGACGTGTACGGCGACCTGTGCCCGCCGAGCTATTCGGCCACGCGGCTCGCGAGCCTCGACCAGTTGAAGCGCGTGATCTACCTGGGCAGCTATTCGAAGACGCTCGCGGCGAATTTGCGGGTCGGCTATGTCGCCTGCGCGCCGGAGATCGCGAAGGCGGTCACCGACCAGAAGATGCTGGTCGGGATGACGACGCCGGAGCTCAACGAGCGCGTGTTGTACAAGATCCTGACCGAAGGGCACTACCGGCGCCACGTCGAGCGGCTGCGCGCGCGGCTCGACGGCGTGCGCGACAAGACCGCGCGGATGCTCGAGCGTACCGGGCTGCGGCTCTTCACGATGCCGGCGGCCGGGATGTTCCTGTGGGCCGACACGGGCGTCGATTCGGATGCGCTCGCGGCCGCCGCGCACGAGGAAGGCTTCCTGCTGACGCCGGGGAGCCTGTTCTCGCCGCAGCAGTCGTCGTCGACATGGACGCGCTTCAATGTCGCGAACTGCGGCGATCCGGCGCTGCCGGGGTTTCTCGCGCGCTATATCGAATCGGCGGCGCGGCGCGCGTCGTGACGGCGGGCGGCACGCCGCCCTTGAAATTCGCTCGCCCGTCCCCAGATACCCGCGCAAACCGCCTGCGCCAGGCGGTCGTCCTTGACGGGCTCGCCGGCATCGCGCGCCGGCGCACCCGCGCTACACCATTCAAGTTCAAGTAAGAGGAAACAGCATCCATGGCACACGAAACGATGAGCTTTCAGGCAGAGGTCAAGCAACTCCTCCACCTGATGATTCATTCGCTCTACAGCAACAAGGAAATCTTCCTGCGCGAACTGGTGTCGAACGCGTCCGACGCGGCCGACAAGCTGCGTTTCGAAGGGCTCGCGGACAACGCGCTGTACGAGAACGATCCGAACCTGCGCATCCGCATCGGCTTCGACAAGGCGGCACGCACGATCACGATCGAGGACAACGGCATCGGCATGAGCCGCGACGAGGCGATCGCGAACCTCGGCACGATCGCGCGTTCGGGCACCAAGGAATTCTTCACGAAGCTGTCCGGCGACCAGCAGAAGGATGCGGCGCTGATCGGCCAGTTCGGCGTCGGCTTCTACTCGGGCTTCATCGTCGCGGACAGGATCACCGTCGAGACGCGCCGTGCGGGCCTGCCCGCGAACGAAGCCGTGCGCTGGGAAAGCGCGGGCGAGGGCGATTTCACGATCGACGCGATCGAGCGCGCGCAGCGCGGCACGAAGATCACGCTGCACCTGCGCGAAGGCGAGGACGAGCTGCTGTCGTCGCACCGCCTGAAGTCGATCATCCAGAAGTATTCCGATCACATCGCGCTGCCGATCCTGATGCAGAAGGAAGAGTGGGATCAGGAAAAGGGCGAGATGGTCCTGAAGGACGAGGACGAGACGGTCAACCAGGCGAGCGCGCTGTGGACGCGCTCGAAGAGCGACGTCACCGACGAACAGTACACGCAGTTCTACCAGCACATCGCGCACGACCACCAGGATCCGCTCACGTGGACCCACAACCGCGTCGAGGGCCGCAGCGAATACACGCAGCTGCTGTTCGTGCCGGCGCACGCGCCGTTCGACCTGTGGAACCGCGACTACCGCGGCGGCCTGAAGCTGTACGTGAAGCGCGTGTTCATCATGGACGATGCCGAGCAGCTGCTGCCGCAATACCTGCGCTTCGTGAAGGGCGTCGTCGATTCGGCCGACCTGCCGCTCAACGTATCGCGTGAAATCCTGCAGGAAAGCCGCGACGTGAAGGCGATCCGCGAAGGCGTGACCAAGCGCGCGCTGTCGATGCTCGAGGAGCTCGCGAACGCGGAAGAGGATGCCGGCAAGGAGAAGTACAAGACGTTCTGGAGCGCGTTCGGCCAGGTGCTGAAGGAAGGCCTCGGCGAGGATCACGCGAACCGCGAGCGCATCGCGAAGCTGCTGCGCTTCGCGTCGACGCACGGCGACACCGACGCGCAGGACGTGTCGCTCGCCGACTACGTGTCGCGCATGAAGCCCGAGCAGAGCAAGATCTACTACGTGACCGCCGATACGTGGCAGGCCGCGAAGAACAGCCCGCACCTGGAAGTATTCCGCAAGAAGGGGGTCGAGGTGCTGCTGCTGACCGATCGCGTCGACGAATGGATGCTGTCGTTCCTGCACGAGTTCGACGGCAAGCCGCTCGCGAGCGTGGCGCGCGGCGATCTCGACCTCGGCGAGCTGAACGACGAGGAAAAGAAGGCGCAGGAGCAGGCGGGCGAGGCAATCAAGCCGGTCGTCGAGAAGATGAAGGAAGCGCTCGGCGACAAGGTGAAGGAAGTGCGCGTCACGTTCCGCCTGACCGATTCGCCGTCGTGCCTCGTCGCCGACGACAACGACATGAGCGGCTATCTGCAGCGGATGCTGAAGGCGGCCGGCCAGAACGCGCCGGCGATGCAGCCGATCCTCGAGATCAATCCGGAGCATGCGCTCGTGAAGCAGCTGAACGCCGATAGCGCCAACTTCGGCGACTGGTGCCATCTGCTGTTCGACCAGGCGTTGCTGGCCGAAGGCGGGATGCTCGACGATCCGGCGAGCTTCGTGAAGCGGACCAACGCGCTGCTGCTGTCGCGCAGCGCGTGAACGCGCGGATGCGATTCGACGGCGCACGGGCGGGCTGGCGCGACACGCCCCGGCCCGGCTGCACGCTCGACCAGCGCGACTGGCTCACGCGCGGCGGTTCGCTGACCGCGCATCTCGCGCGGCTCGGCAGCGTGAGCGTGCGCGTGACGCGCGAGGCCGTCGACTGTCCGTGGTTCGACGAGCCGGACGCGCTCGACAGTGCGCCGCGCGCGCCGATGTGGGTGCGCGAGGTGATCCTGTCGGTCGACGGCACGCCGTACGTCGCCGCGCACAGCATCGCGCCGCTCGCGGCCAGCAAGGGCGTGTGGCAGGCGATGCGGCGGCTGCGCACGCGGCCGCTCGCGGAGCTGCTGTACAGCGATCCGCAGGTCGAGCGCTCCGCGCTCGTCAGCCGGCGCGTGATCGCAGGTCATCCGCTGTATGCGCTCGCGAGCCATGCGCTCGGCGCGGGCGTGCGCGCGCCGCATGCGTTCGCCGCGCGGCGCTCGGTGTTCCAGCGGCGCGGCAAGCCGCTGATGGTCACCGAATGCATGTTGCCCGCGCTGTGGCGCCATCTCGATGCGCACGGCGACGGGCCGCGCTCCGTCGGACCGCGCGGAGCAGCGTGATGCTGCAAGGCTTTCCGCCGGTCGTCGGGCCGCATACGCATACGATGATTCTCGGCAGCTTTCCGGGCGAGGCGTCGCTCGATGCCGCGCAGTACTACGCGCATCCGCGCAACCAGTTCTGGCGGTTGCTCGGTGCGGTGCTCGGCGAACCCGGTCTGCACGAACTCGTGTATGACGCGCGGCTCGAACGCGTGCTTGCGCACGGCATCGGCATCTGGGACGTGCTCGATGCATGCCATCGCAAAGGCAGTCTCGATTCGGCGATCCGGAATGCGAAGCCGAACGACTTTGCTTCGTTGCGCGAGCATGCGCCGTTGCTGAAGAAAGTCTGCTTCAACGGCAAGACGGCAGGGCGGTTTGCCGATGTGATCGGCGCGGCGGGTTATGAAACGCTCGTGTTGCCTTCGTCGAGTCCGGCGAATGCGATGTTGTCGTTCGAACAGAAACTGGTGCTCTGGCGCGCACTTCGCACCTGAGGCGCGCCGGATTCCGAGGATTCGGTGAAGCGGTATCAGGTGGGCGGCGGCAGGTGCCTGGCGCCCCCGGCCGCGGCAATGCGACCTTGTGCTGCGACGAGTTGGTCGTCGGTGGTCGCCACCAGCCACAGACGTGCGTGCTCCTCGATCCGGCGGTTGTGGTCCTTCAACGGACCCATCGCGGCAGCGGCCTTCCAGACCACCGGGCCGATTCGGCTACTCCTGCCCGACGGCGCGCCTACCAGCAGGCAGTAAGGTCCCAGCGGAAGCGATACGAACGGAAGTGCCGGACTGGCGCTCACGCGCCAGTCGATGAACGGTGTGTCGCTGATCAGCAGCGGCGCGGGCAAGCCGTAGAGCACACTGAAATCGTACAGCGCCAGCTGCTCTCGCATGGCGACGTAAATTCGACGGATGTCGTCGACAACCGCCGCGCGGATCTCGTCGTCGAACATGGGTTCCTGCGCGTAGCGGGCAAATGCCTGTCGAGCCTCCCGTTGATACGCGCTGAACAGGCCGATCTCCACGCAGTCCTGCACCGCGCGCTGAACCTCCGCTACAGAACCGGCTTCCCCTGGCGTGCCCAGTTGCGCAGCCCGCAAAAAGCGGGCAAGTCCTTCCTCGTGGATCGCAGGACCCTCCGCGGATGGGTCGTCGTCAGGGTTCTTGCCCAGCGGCACGTAGATATATTTCTCGCCAGCGAAATGCGATTTCTTGCCTGCATCGAACTTGATTTCGCCATCGACGCAGTCGAGATAGCGCGTCCCGATTCGGCCGTGCTCCCAAACCCAATTCTTCAGGAACGGACGGAGTGGATGCAGTCTGTCGTGATCGGCCATCGCAACCTCCAGGTTTCCGTGTATGAGCCATTCCGGCAACGCGCCGCACCCTCCGCGCCGTCGCAGGGGCCCGCACTACAACGCGAGCGTGCCCAGCTCCTCATAAGTACGATGCAGCCAGACCTTGACGCGCTGCCGCTCCAGCAAGCCGAGCCCCGTGGCGGCGCGGTCGGGATGATTGACCGCCGCCCAGAAGCTCGCGCTTTGACGATCGATCTTCTGCATCGTCGTGTCGGACAGGCGGCGCAGCGTAATCACGCTGGCGCCGAGGGCCTCGGCCCGCTCGCGTTCGCCGGACGCCTCCAGAATCTCGAAGCGATCGCCGCGGACTTCATTCAGTACCAGCACCAGCCTGATGCGTCCACCGAATTCGTCGAGCCAATGCCGCAGCAGATCGACCGAATCGCGTCCGGTGTCCATCACGTGCCACCACGTCAACGTGAGGCCGTGTTCTTCGGCAAAATCCAGCACGTCCGAATCGTCGAGCCATCTTGCGAGCGACTGCCGCGTCTGGGCCGCAAGGTCGACCAGTATGCGCCGCTGCGGATCTTCGAGCGCCGATTCCATGACCGGATCGAGGCTGTCATGCTGGTCGAGCACGGCAGGCGCGGCAAAATCGGCATAGAACCGCAGTAGCGCGCCGTGCGATCGGTCGGTATCGAAGCCCATGAAGGGCACGCTCCGATCGATGAAATACTGGGCCAGCACACGGGCGGCGAGCGATTTGCCGACGCCGCCTTTTTCCCCGCCGATGAAGTGGATGTGACTCATGATGACGAAATCCCGTGTGATGGAGCCGGTATGGCCGGAACGGATGTTGGCAGGCTTCGATGACGTTACGGCGTAACAGGTCACGTCGAAAGAAAATGCAGGTGCGACAGCAGCATGCTGTCTGTTCGACGCCGATGTCAAACTGAACAAAATGGCAGCGCCAGCATGCGCCTTCGCTGAAGCGTGAACCTAGAAGCGCTCGACGCGCACCTCGACCGAATCCTTGGGCACGGTCAGCAGCGTGCGGTCGAGCAGGGCATCCGCGGGCGCGGTGGCGTCCGGGTTCAACGGCCTCACTTTGTTGAACACCACGGAAAAACGCTCCGGCGTGACGGTGGCTGACGCATAGCCCTGTGCGTCGTGGTCGGCGTGGCGCAGATCGGGGTTGTTCGTCGTCAGGAAGGTGTCGAGTTTGGCCGGGGTGGAGGCCAGCGATGCAAACGGCGTGCCGCTCCATGCGGCTTTCAGGTAGGAATAGAAGGACGCGCTGCTGATGCCTGCGCAGACGAAGTCGACGGCCACGGGCGTGCCTTTTGCAGGGTCGGGGTCGTCCCGCACGACGCCGCACTGAAACGCATGCAGGTCCCCGCTGATCGCGACGACGTTGCGGATTCCCTGCTCGTTCAAGTATGAGAGCAGCTCGCGTTTGTGCGCCGGATAGCCGTCCCATGCGTCGCAATCGATCACGAGGCGTGCCGCCGGTGTCTGCGGCGCGCCTGGCATCACGGCCCACAGGCGATTCAACATCACCTCGTTGCCCCACACCTTCCAGGTCGCAGGCGAACCCTTCATCGTGGCCTTCCACCATTGCGTCTGCTCCGGGCCGAGCATCGACGGCGCGCGACCAAGCTGCGCGGTAGCCTGCGCCTCCAGGCGCTGCAGCACACCCTGGTTGACGAAGTAGCGCGAGCCGGCTGCGTCGTCGCCGTTGACCGGGTCGTGCCCGCGTGTACGCGCGATAGACGCCTCGCTGACGACATGGTCGTCGCGATACAGCCGCTCGTCCGTCATCACGAGATGCATCAGCGTGCCGAAGCGAAATTCGCGATAGATACGAATGTTGGTGTACGACGGATTGTCCGGTTCGAAGCGCACGTCGCTCCAGTCCACCGGCATGTACTCCGCCCACGCACGACTGGCGTTGCGGCGGCGCTGCGTCTCCTGCCTTTCCTCGTTGGTGTAGACCTGATGATCCTGCCAGCAGTCGTCGGAAAACTCGTGGTCGTCCCATATCGCGATCATCGGCAGGCGCTGGTGCAGCGTCTGCAAGCGCGCGTCGGTACGATAAGTGCGATAGAGCGTCCGATAGTCTTCGAGCGTATCGGCATACACGCGGCCATCGGCGAGAGGCTTTCCGTCAGGCAGGCGCAGCGGCGGGTGCGCCGCCTCGACGGCGCCGGGTTTCGAGGTCCCAACCGTCTCATAGATGTAATCGCCCACATGCACGACGAAATCGAGATCGCTTTCGGCTGCCAGCAGGCTCATGGCTTGCCAGTGATTGATGCTCCAGTCCTGGCAGGTGAGCCATGCGAAGCGAACGCGGTGGTTGGCCTCGTCGGCATCCGGAGCCGTGCGCGCGACGCCGGTGGCACTCACGTCGCCGCCGGCGACGAACCGGTAGTGGTACGTGAGATTCGGTGCGAGCTGCGTTACCTTCGCGCGCACGGTGAAATCATAGGTGGCGCGTGCTCCCAACGGTACGCTGGCGGCGAGCGTCGAGAAATCCGGCCGCGTCGATACTTCGAGTCGTAACGGGATCGTGTGCGCGACGCCTTTCGCGCGGTGCCGCGCGTTCTCGGCGACGGGCACGCAGCGCGTCCAGAACACGACGGAGCGATCGCGCGGATCACCGCTGGCGACGCCTTGCGGGAACCGATACCGGCCTTTGCGCGCGGTGCCGGCAGATCGGGCCGACAGCGGAGCGACGAGCGTACCGGTGGCTGCCGCAACCGTGAAAAAGGTCGACGACTTGAGGAAATGGCGGCGATCCATCGATCCTCCCGATCGACATACCAAGGATGCCAGGAGAGGAGCGTCGCGTTGCAGCAGTACGCGATCGCGTCGCTCGCCCTGCAATCCGGAACATCGGCACGACGTTGCCGTCAGGCGGCGAATACGACTTCGATATGCCCTTCGACTTCGGACTGACGGTCAGGCCCGACGACGATCTGTATGTCGCGTCCGAGCTTCGCCAGACATTCCAGCATCTTCGTTTCGCTCACGCCGCGAAACTGCCCGCGCAGCATGTTCGACAGCTTCGGCTGCGTCATGCCGAGCAGCCGGGCCGCCTGCTGCTGCGTCCATTTGCGCGCCTTGATGATCTCCGCGATCTTGGCGGCGAGTTGAGCCTTCACGCGCATTTCGTCGGCATCGCGCATGCCCAGATCAGCGTAGACGTTCCCGCTGCCCGGTTCGATTTCGATCATCGTCTTGCTCCTTGTGCGTGTGCTTCGGCTGCTTTCAGGCGTGCGCGGACGAGATCGCCGTCCGGCTTCGGCGTCGCGATGCCGCACGATGATTTTTTCTGGAAGCAGTGCAGCACGTAGACGCTGCTCCCGAGCTTCACCGTGTAGACGGCGCGGTATGTGCCGTTGTCTTCCACGATCTCGAGCACGCCGGCCGATCCGAACCCTCGCAACGGTTTCGCCTGCTCGTGCTTGCGTCCGGTCTGCGCCAGATAGAGCGCATAACCGAACGTGTCCTGCACGGCTTCGGGCATCGCTTTGAGGTCCTTGCGCGCCGAGCCGAGCCAATACAGCGGTTTGATGTACGGATCCATCGATGAATTTATCCCTATTTGGGTATATTTTCAAGGTGCGCGCAGGAACCCGGTGCGACCGTTCGCATGCGGTGTGAGGGCGGGGCAGGCTGGAGGTGAACGCCGACGGGCGATGCCGGCTCGGCACCGCGGTGCGTGTTGACGAAGGCGAGCGCGCGCTTGATCTTCCGGCCGATGGCCGTTCCTTCACATCGTTGCGTCGCGGGGAGACCGGGGCAATTCAGCCGTTCGACAGAGGGCGATCGCTTTGGGGCGATGACGGCGGGAAGCGGGTTGTTCGTTGCCGAAGAACGGCGATCGTACGTGCGTGCGTGTCGCGCCGGACGATCAATCGTCCTTGCCCCATCGCCACCCGGGCTTCTCGCCCTTGAGCCGGCAAACGGCAGTCAGCAGCGCGACCAGTACCACGATGCAGGCACCGTATGCGATCGGCGATTGGTGCGGCGGCGCCAGCCACGCGCTCGCGATGATCCCGATCGCGAACAGCAGCAGCACGACCCAACCTTGCCACGCGACAGGCAAACCCCATCCCCAGCCGTAGCGCTTCGCGGGAAACCAGATCTTCTTGCCGTTCGAGGTCATGCGTCCTCCTTCGATCAATGAACGCGGCGTAGCGCCAACGGCGCGGTGAAGTCGAAGTCGTGCATGACCAGGCGTTCGGTACGGTTCCCACCGCCACCAATGCTATCCTCTCGTCCGCTCATCCAGCGTCACCCAGCGAGATTCAATCATGACCCGACTGATCAAGCGCGCGTCCGCCGAGGCGCGCGCGTTCAAAAAACGCAAGCCGTCCGCCTACAACGGCTCCGAACAGCTCCAGCCGCCGCGCCTGAAGCGCCGCCCGGAGATCGACGAACACGACGACGTGCCCGTCCTCGACGCACCGCGCAAGCCGCGCTTCGCGCCCGTCACGTTCTCGGAAGAGCGCGGCGTGCGCTTCCTGCACTTCGGTACCGAATGGGTGCAGGGCGCGATGCGGATTTCGAAGCCGCTCGCCATCGAGCTCGAATACGCGCAGCAGATGATGGCGTGGCTGCTGTTCCTCGAAACGCCCGAACGGATCGTCCAGCTCGGGCTCGGCACCGGCGCGCTGACGAAGTTCTCGCACCGCTTCCTGCCGCACGCGAAGGTCGAGGCCGTCGAACTGAACCCGGCCGTGATCGTCGCCGCACGCACGATGTTCGCGCTGCCGCCCGACGACGCACGCCTCGTCGTGCACGAAGCCGACGCGTGGGACTTCGTCAACGATCCGGCCAACCGCGGCACGACGGGCGCACTGCAGATCGACCTGTACGACGCGACCGCACGCGGCCCGGTGCTCGACAGCGTCGCGTTCTACCGCGCGGTGCGCGGCTGCCTCGCCGACGCGGGCATCGCGACGATCAACCTGTTCGGCGACCATCCGAGCTTCGTGCGCAACATGAAGCACCTGAACGCGGCGTTCGACCATCGCGTGATCGCGCTGCCGGAAGTGCACGACGGCAACCGGATCGCGATCGCGTTCTCGGGCCCCGCGCTCGACGTGTCGTTCGCGCAGCTGGAAGCGCGCGCGAAACTGATCGAGGACACGCTGAAGCTGCCCGCGCGCAAGTGGGTGAAAGCTTTGAAAGAAACGATCGGCGCACGCGAATCCTCGTTCGCGATCTGACGCTCATGCGCCGGCCGCATGCCGGTGCAACCGCATGACTGGGGGCGGATCACCTCGGGTTCGCCCCCGCTTGACCGCGCGTTCGCGGCTCCTATACTGGCGCGAAGCCAGGGGAGCCGCAGCTTACCCGTTTTGCCGCTCCTCTCGCCGCCGCACCCGCTTGACAAGATCGATAACCGGGAAAGATGAGGAGACGTCATGGCTCACGATGCCGACGCCAATCGGGCCGCCAAGCGCTGGCTCTGGCTGCTGGTACTGCCGCTGATCGCGATGGTGTGGGTACCGTCGTACAGCAAGATCGAACCGCAATGGTTCGGATTTCCGTTCTTCTACTGGTACCAGCTCCTTTGGGTCTTCATTAGCGCGGTGATCACCGCGTTCGTCTATTTCAAGACCAAGAACGCGTGGAAGGCGAGCGGCCCGCAGGGAGGTGCGCGATGAATCTCGGCGCGACCTTCGTTTTCGTGCTCCTGTTCATCGGTGTCACGATCATCGGTTTCCTGGCCGCCAACTGGCGGCGCGGCGATCTCGCCCATCTCGACGAATGGGGCCTCGGCGGCCGCCGCTTCGGCACGATCGTCACGTGGTTCCTGCTCGGCGGCGACCTCTACACGGCCTATACGTTCGTCGCGGTGCCCGCGCTCGTGTTCGGCGCCGGCGCGATGGGCTTCTTCGCGCTGCCGTACACGATCCTGATCTACCCGTTCGCGTTCGTCGTGTTCCCGAAGCTGTGGAGCATCGCGAAACGTCACGGCTACGTGACGGCCGCCGACTTCGTGAACGCACGCTACGGCAGCCGGATGCTCGCGCTCGCGATCGCGGTGACGGGCATCCTCGCGACGATGCCGTACATCGCGCTGCAGCTCGTCGGCATCGAAGTCGTGATCGGCGCGCTCGGCTTCGACACGACGGGCTTCGTCGGCGACCTGCCGCTGATCATCGCGTTCGCGATCCTCGCCGCGTACACGTACACGTCGGGGCTGCGCGCGCCCGCGATGATCGCGATCGTGAAGGACATCCTGATCTACATCACGATCGCCGCGGCGGTCATCGTGATCCCGGCGAAGCTCGGCGGCTTCGGCCACATCTTCGCGAGCGTGCCGCCCGCGAAGCTGCTGCTGAAGGCACCCGACGCGGCGAGCCTGAACGGCTACAGCGCGTACGTGACGCTCGCGATCGGCTCGGCGCTCGCGCTGTTCCTGTATCCGCACTCGGTCACGGCGATCCTGTCGTCGTCGTCCGGCAACTCGATCCGCCGCAACATGGCGATGCTGCCCGCGTACTCGTTCGTGCTCGGCCTGCTCGCGCTGCTCGGCTACATGGCGCTTGCGGCGGGCGTGAAGGACATGCCGCAGTACGCGCCGTACTTCAAGGCGTTCGGCCCGAACTTCGCGGTGCCCGCGCTGTTCCTCGAGTATTTCCCGTCGTGGTTCGTCGGCGTCGCGTTCGCGGCGATCGGCATCGGCGCGCTGGTGCCGGCGGCGATCATGTCGATCGCGGCCGCGAACCTCTATACGCGCAACATCCACCGCGAGTTCATCAACCGCGACATGACGCACGACCAGGAGACGCACGTCGCGAAGCTCACGTCGCTGATCGTGAAGGTCGGCGCGGTCGCGTTCATCCTCGGGCTGCCGCTCACCTATGCGATCCAGCTGCAGCTGCTCGGCGGGATCTGGATCATCCAGACGCTGCCCGCGATCGTGCTCGGCCTGTACACGCGGCTGCTCGACCATCGCGGCCTGCTGGCCGGCTGGGCGGCAGGCATCGTGTGCGGCACGTGGATGGCGGTGTCGCTGAAGCTCGCGAGCTCGATCTTCACGATCCACCTGTTCGGCCTCGCGATTCCCGGCTACGCGGCCGTGTGGTCGCTGGTCGTGAACCTGGTGGTGGCGGTGGCGGTGAGCGTGCTGGTGCGCGCGATGGGCATGGCGCATGCGGAGGATCGCACGCGGCCGGAGGATTATCTCGACGTCGTCGAGGGTTGATGCGGGCGGCGCGGCCGCGTGTCGCGGGCCGCGCATCGCGCAGCGGCAACGACGCCCGTCACTGCGAAGTGGCGGGCGTTTTCGCGGGTGTCAGCCCTGCGCGCGTTTCACGAGATCCTCGCGTTGCGACAGGTCTTCGACGTTGACCATCCAGTGCACGCCGAAACGGTCCTTCGCCATCCCGAAGCCGAGCGCCCAGAACGTCTTGCCGAACGGCATCGTCACTTCGCCGCCGTCGGCGAGCGCATTGAACAGCTTCTGGCCTTCCTCGACCGTCGCCGGGTTCAGCGACAGCGAATAGCCGGCGTGCGTGCCGCCCGGCTGGCTGCAGTCGCCGTCCGAGCACATGACCATCGAGTCGCCGATCGTGAAGCTTGCATGCATCACCTTGTCGGCCATCTCGGGCGTGATCGCGTGTTCGGGATTCGGCGGCGCATCCTTGAAGCGCATCTTGAACATCGTCTTCGCGCCGAGCGCCTTTTCGTAGAACTGAAGGGCCTCTTCCGCGCGGCCGTAGAACGTCAGATACGGTTGGACTTGCATCGTTGTCTCCTGTTGACCGAGCCGGCGCGTCGGTGCCGGCGCGGGTACTTCCAAGATTGACCGGGAAGAGCACGCCGGGATGCGGCCGGCGCACTCGTGACGTGGATTGTAGTGCGCGCGTCTGACGATGGAATGAAAAATAAAAACGGCCGCGAACACGCGGTTCGCGGCCGTTCGTCACGCTGCTGACGGCTGTTGTCAGGGTTGCTGACAGTTCAACTGACGGGCCGTCACGTCACGTGCGGCGTGGTTCAGCGCAGCCCGTCGATCAGCTTTTCGAGCTTCACCGCATCGGCGGCGAACACGCGGATGCCTTCGGACAGCTTTTCGGTCGCCATCGCTTCGTCGTTCAGCTGGAAGCGGAACGATGCCTCGTCGATCGCGACGCGCTCGGTCGGCTTGTCCTGCAGCGCGTCAGGCGACAGCTTGCGCGCCACCGTGTCGGTGCTGTCGTGCAGCTTCTGCAGCAAATCGGGGCTGATCGTCAGCAGGTCGCAGCCCGCGAGCTCGGTGATCTGGCTCGTCGTGCGGAAGCTCGCGCCCATCACTTCGGTGTTGTAGCCGAACGTCTTGTAGTAGGTGTAGATGCGGCGCACCGACTGCACGCCCGGATCGTTCGCACCGCCGTTCTTCGCTTCATCCCAGTCGGCGCCGGCCTGCTTCTTGTACCAGTCGTAGATGCGGCCGACGAACGGCGAGATCAGTTGCGCGCCGGCTTCCGCGCACGCGGCGGCCTGCACGAGCGAGAAAAGCAGGGTCATGTTGCACTTGATCCCTTCCTTCTGCAGCACCTCGGCCGCGCGAATGCCTTCCCACGTCGATGCGAGCTTGATCAGGATGCGCTCGCGGCCGACGCCGGCGGCTTCGTACAGTGCGATGAGTTCGCGACCCTTGTCGATCGAGCGCTGCGTGTCGAACGACAGGCGCGCATCGACCTCGGTCGACACGCGGCCCGGAATCAGCTTCAGGATTTCGGTGCCGAATGCGATCAGCAGGCGGTCGATGATGAAATCGGTGCTTTCGTTGCGATGATCGCGGACGGTTTTCTCGAGGATCGGCTTGTACGCGTCCTTCTGGACGGCCTTCAGGATCAGCGACGGGTTCGTGGTCGCATCCTGCGGCTTGTATTGCGCAAGCTGCTGGAAATCGCCCGTGTCGGCGACGACGGTCGTGTACTGCTTCAGCTGGTCGAGTGCGGTAGTCATGGCGATTCGGAAGAAGGGCGCGGCGCGCCGGGTTCTCACGGGCCGCGCGAGCGCGGCGGCGAAGCGAGGCGGCGCCGGGCGCCGCCTTCGATCCATCATTTTAGGCCCGATTCGTGTCGGGCACGTTTTGGCGGGTCCGGCGCCTGCCGTGGCGGGCGTCGCGCCGCATCACGCGGGGCGACGCGCGTTCAGGATCACCTGCGTGACGATCCCCGCGACGAGGCCCCAGAACGCCGAGCCGATCGACAACAGCGTCAGACCCGACGCGGTGACCATGAACGTGACGAGCGCGGCTTCGCGCTGCTTCACGTCCTGCATCGCGTTCGCGAGCCCGCTCATGATCGAGCCGAACAGCGCGAGCGCAGCGACCGACACGACAAGCGCCTTCGGCAATGCCGCGAACAGCGCGGCGATCGTCGCGCCGAAGATCCCGGCGATCAGGTAGAACGTGCCGCACCACACGGCGGCCGTGTAGCGCTTCGCGTGATCCTCGTGCGCTTCGGGGCCCGTGCAGATCGCCGCGGTGATCGCCGCGAGGTTCACGCCGTGCGAGCCGAACGGCGCGAGCAGCAGCGACGCGAGGCCGGTGGACGCGATCAGCGGCGACGACGGGGTCGAATAGCCGTCCGCGCGCAGCACCGCGATGCCCGGCACGTTCTGCGACGCCATCGCGACGACGAACAGCGGAATGCCGATGCTGACGATCGACGCGATCGAGAACGCGGGCATCGTGAACACGGGTTGCGCGAGCGCGATGTGGAAGCGGCTGAAGTCGAGCAGGCCGAGGCCGCCGGCCGCCACGGTGCCGACGAGCAGCGTCGTGACGATCGCGTAGCGCGGCGCGAGCCGCTTGACGATCAGGTAGGTGAAGAACATCGCGAGCACGAGCGCGGTCTGGAACTGCGCGGCGCGGAAGATCTCGATGCCGATCTCGAACAGGATGCCCGCGAGCAGGGCGGCGGCGATGCCGGCCGGAATGCGCCGCATCAGCGTGTCGAACAGCCCGCTCAGGCCGACCGCGGTCAGCAGCAGTGCGCACACGACGAACGCGCCGATGGCTTCGGGATACGGTACGCCGGGCAGCGACGCGATCAGCAGCGCGGCGCCGGGCGTCGACCACGCGACCACGACGGGCGCGCGAAAGCGCAGCGACAGGCCGATCGTCGTCAGCGCCATGCCGATCGACAGCGCCCAGATCCACGACGAGATCTGCGCGTCGGTCAGGTGCGCGGCGCGGCCGGCCTGGAACATCAGCACGAGCGAGCTCGTGTAGCCCGTCATCATCGCGACGAAGCCGGCGACGAGCGCCGAGACGGACGTATCGGTGAAAAAGCGGCGGCCGCCGGCGCGGCCAGCGCTCGCGGTGGGCGAAGGGTTCATGCTATCTCCGGGGGAGGCCGCCTGGACGCGGCCTTCGTGTCTGCAGGGTGGGTTCGTTACTTGCTGAGTGCGCGCATCGCGGTTTCGAGGCCCGCGAGCGTGAGCGGGTACATGCGCTGACCGAGCACGTCGCGAATGATCGAGACCGATTGCCGGTATTCCCATAGCCGCTCGGGCTCCGGGTTCAGCCATGCATGGTGGGGGAACTGGTCGGCGAGGCGGCGCAGCCAGACGGCGCCGGCTTCCGGATTGTTGTATTCGACCGAGCCGCCGGGCTGCAGCACCTCGTACGGGCTCATCGTCGCGTCGCCGACGAAGATCAGCTTGTAGTCGGGCGTGAACTTGTGCAGCACGTCCCACGTCGCGGTGCGCTCCGCGTGGCGGCGGCGGTTGTTCTTCCACAGGTGGTCGTACACGCAGTTGTGGAAGTAGTAGAACTCCAGGTGCTTGAACTCGGCCTTCGCGGCCGAGAACAGCTCCTCGGTGCGCTTGATGTGGTCGTCCATCGAGCCGCCGACGTCGAGCAGCATCAGCACCTTCACGTTGTTGTGGCGCTCGGGCACCATCCGCAGGTCGAGCCAGCCCGCGTTCGCGGCCGTGCTGCGGATCGTGCCGGGCAGGTCGAGCTCCTCGGCCGCGCCTTCGCGCGCGAAGCGGCGCAGGCGCCGCAGCGCGACCTTGATGTTGCGCGTGCCGATCTCGACGGAATCGTCGTAGTCGCGATAGGCGCGCGCTTCCCACACCTTGACCGCGGTGCGGTTGCCGTTCGACGGGCCGCCGATGCGCATGCCTTCGGGGTTGTAGCCGCCGTGCCCGAACGGCGACGTGCCGCCGGTGCCGATCCACTTGTTGCCGCCTTCGTGGCGTTCCTTCTGCTCGTCGAGCAGTTCCTTCAGGCGCTCCATCAGCTTGTCGAGGCCACCCATCGCTTCGATCTGCGCCTTTTCCTCCGGCGACAGCTCGCGCTGGAGGCGTTTCTCGAGCCAGTCGAGCGGAACGTCGAACGCCTCGGAAGGCAGGGCGGACACGCCGTGGAAATACGCGCCGAACGCCTGGTCGAACTTGTCGAAGTACTGCTCGTCCTTGACGAGCGTCATCCGCGCGAGGAAGTAGAACGCGTCGATCGACGGCGAGATCAGCCCGGCCTTCAGCGATTCGAGCAGCGTCAGGTATTCCTTCACCGAGACGGGCAGCTTGGCTGCGCGCAGCGCGTAGAAGAAATTGAGCAGCATGGCCGGGCCTTCGCGGGTGGGTTACCGGTTGTGCCGGTTCATGTAGACGAGCCGCTCGAGCAGGCTCAGGTCCTGCTCGTTCTTCAGCAGCGCGCCCGCGAGCGGCGGCACGATCTGCTTCGCGTCGACGCCGCGCAGCGCGTCGGCCGGGATGTTCTCGGCGAGCAGCAGCTTCAGCCAGTCGAGCAGCTCCGACGTCGACGGCTTCTTCTTTAGCCCGGACACGCTGCGCAACTCGAAGAAACTCTGAAGCGCCGCGTGCAGCAGCTCCTCGCGGATGTTCGGGAAGTGGACCGCGACGATCTGCTGCATCGTCGACGCGTCGGGAAACTGGATGTAGTGGAAGAAGCAGCGGCGCAGGAACGCGTCGGGCAGCTCCTTCTCGTTGTTCGACGTGATGATCACGAGCGGACGATGCTTCGCGCGAATGGTCTCGCGCGTCTCGTACACGTGGAACTCCATCCGGTCGAGCTCGCGCAGCAGGTCGTTCGGGAATTCGATGTCGGCCTTGTCGATCTCGTCGATCAGCAGCACGCTCGGGTGCTCGGCGTCGAACGCCTGCCACAGCACGCCCTTCACGATGTAGTTCGCGATGTCCTTCACGCGCGCGTCGCCAAGCTGCGAGTCGCGCAGCCGCGATACCGCGTCGTATTCGTACAGGCCTTGCTGCGCCTTCGTCGTCGACTTGATATGCCACTGCAACAGCGGCATGTCGAGCGCGGCGGCCACTTCCTCGGCGAGCATGGTCTTGCCGGTGCCGGGCTCGCCCTTGATCAGCAGCGGGCGTTGCAGCGTCAGCGCGGCGTTGACCGCGAGCTTCAGGTCGTCGGTGGCGACGTAGTGCGAGGATCCTTCGAAACGCATGGCGGCGCTCTTCTTAATCGCAAAAAAACCCAGTATAAGTCAGAAGGGCTGTCCGGTTGGCCCGGGGCCGCGTATCGTTGCGGGGCTGCGGCGGGGCGGACCTGGGCGCCGTATGGACGCATTCCCCGCCGACGCGGTACAATCTGGCCGTTTTTTTTGGCCTGCGTGGCGACCGACAAGCAAAACGGCGCGGGCCGTTGCCGCTTCGGCGCCAGTTTCCCCTCAAGCTAGGTTACAAGAGCTATGAACAAATTCGTCGGCAAACACGTCGTTGTCGCAGCGCTCGTGGCGCTCGCGGGCAGCGCGCAGGCGGCCGGTGTGGTCGGCAACCCGAAGGACGGGGCAAGCAAGGCCGCCATGTGTATCGGTTGCCACGGCATCCAGGATTACCGCGCGGCGTATCCGGAGGTCTACCGGGTGCCCGTCCTCGGCGGCCAGAACCAGCAATACCTCGAGAACGCGCTGAAGGCCTACCGCAAGAAAGATCGTCACTTCCCGTCGATGAACGCGATCGCCGGTTCGCTGACGGACCAGGACATCGCGGATCTGGCGGCTTACTACGCCGTCCAGAAGGCCGACACGAAGGACAATCCCTACAAGTAAAGCGCGCGCCGCCGATCTGACCGGCGGGACAGGAGCATTCATGAACAACGCATTCAAGACGGCGGCGGTTGCACTGGCGGCCGGCCTCGCGATCGGTACCGCGCATGCGGCGGACATCACGAAGGGCAAGGAGCTGGTCGAGTCGCACAACTGCGCGGCCTGCCACGGCGCGCAGCTGAACAAGCCGATCAACGCAGAATATCCGCGCCTCGCGGGCCAGCACGCCGACTACCTCGTGTGGGCGATGCGCCAGTACCAGATGGGGCTGACGAACCCGCTGCTCGGTCGCAACAACGCGATCATGCAGGCGCAGGTGCAGAACCTGTCGGTCAGCGACATGAAGGACATCGCGGCCTACATCGAGTCGCTGAAAGAGACGGATCTCGTCTTCAAGAAGTAAGCGCGCCGGACCTTGCCGGTCCGTGCAGCCGGAATACCCCGCCGCGGCGGGGTATTTTTTTGTCCGCGGCGCTCAGTCGCGCGACGCGCGGCGCAGGATGCGCTGCAGGTACGCGTCCGTATCGGGCGGCGTGCCGGTGCGCTGCGCTTCCCAGATCGTCTCGCCGAGGCACTCCATGATCATGTGCTGCGCCTCGTGGGTCGAGTCGAGCTTCGCGGCCAGCTTGTCGTGCGCGGCGCGAATGCCGGGCGGCTGGTCGATCGACAGCTGCTCGCTGATCGCGAGGTGCATCGACAGATGCAGGAACGGGTTCGTGCGGCCTTCCTCGGGCGTGTAGTTGCGCGCGGCGGCGCCGTCGGCGTCCGCGAGGTCGTCGTGGTATTCCGGATGCTCGACGATCCAGTCGGCTGCCATCGCTTCCAGCGGCGTCAGGATCTCGCCGGCGCGCTGCTTGCGCCAGGTCTCGGTGAAAAAGCGACGGACTTCGTCGCGACTCGGATTGAACATGGTGGGGAAACGTCGTGATTCGGGCGGCGTCATGCCGCGTCGCGCATTGTACGCCGGGTCGGCGTGCGGCGCTGGCGGCGGGTGGGGCCGGCGGCGGGTGGCGCTGGCGGGGCGCTTGCTGCGCGCAGCGGGCGCATCGGGACATCAGGCACATCGGGCACATCGGGCGCGGTGCCGGTCGGTGCGGGCCGGCGCGCAACGGGTAAGCGCGGGCTAGGCTGCCGGCCGCCGCGCCGCTACACTCCGACGATTCCCGTCGTCGCGCTCGCACCACTCCATCATGTCCGCCACCGTCCGCTCATCGTCCGCCGCGCTACAGGGCGCGCTCTATGTCGCGTTGTCCGCCGCCGCCTTCGGCGCGATGGCGATCTTCGGCCGCTATGCGTATGCGGCCGGCGTCGACGTGCTCGGGCTGCTGATCGTGCGCTTCGCGATCGGCGGTGCGATCCTTGCCGCGATCGCGCGGCACCGCCGCGTCGCATGGCCGCGCGGCCGCACGCTCGCGCCGCTCGTGGCGATGGGGGCACTCGGCTACGTCGGGCAGTCGTTCTGCTATTTCAGTGCGCTCCAGCATGCGCAGGCGAGCCTCGTCGCCTTGCTGCTGTACCTGTATCCGGCCTTTGTCACGCTGCTGGCCGCATGGTGGCTCGGCGAGCGCCTCACGCGCGCGAAGGCGGTCGCGCTCGTGCTTTGCGTCGCGGGCTCCGCGCTGATGGTCGGCGGCGGCCACGGCGAGCCGCTCGGCATCGCGCTCGCGCTGGCCGCCGCGGTGATCTATTCGCTGTACATCGTCGGCGGCACGAAGGCGACGCGCGGCGTCGATCCGCTCGCTACGACCGCCATCATCTGCCTGTCGGCGACCGCGACGCTCGTCGCGATCGCGCTCGTGCGGACCGCGGCGTTCGGCGCGCCGCCGCGCTGGCCGGCGACGGCTGCCGGCTGGGCGTCGATGCTCGCGATCGCCTTGGTGTCGACGGTCGCCGCGATGCTCGCGTTCTTCGCCGGGCTCGAGCGGCTGGGGGCTGCGCGCACGTCGATGCTGTCGACGCTCGAGCCGGTCGTGACGGTCGCGCTCGCGGCGCTGCTGTTCGGCGAGGCGCTGTCGCCGTTGCAGTGGATCGGCGGCGTCGCGATCCTCGCGGCCGTGCTCGCGCTCGTGCGCGCGGGCGGCGCGGCGGCCGACGACGCGACGGCGACGTCCAACGCATAGCAGGGCAGGGACAAGCCGCGGGCGCCGCAATGGCGTCCGCTGGTCGTGCCGCGCGCTGCCCTCGGCACGAGCGGCCGCGTGCAGTGCGTCAGCCGCGGCTGACGCTCACTCGTTCGGCGGCGGCGTCTTCGGCCGGAATTCGCACAGCGGCTCGATCACGCAGTGCCAGCATTCGGGCTTGCGCGCCTTGCACACATAGCGTCCGTGCAGGATCAGCCAGTGATGCGCGTCCTGCAGGAATTCCTTCGGCGTGAACTTCTCGAGCGCGGCCTCGACGGCCCGCACGTCCTTGCCCGGCGCGAGCCCCGTGCGGTTCGCGACGCGGAAGATGTGCGTGTCGACCGCGATCGTCGGCTGGCCGAACGCGGTGTTCAGCACGACGTTCGCGGTCTTGCGGCCGACGCCCGGCAGGCTCTCGAGCGCTTCGCGATCGGCCGGCACCTCGCCGTCGTAGCGCTCGAGCAGGATGTTGCACGTCGCGATCACGTTCTTCGCCTTGGTGCGGTACAGGCCGATCGTCTTGATGTAGTCGGCGACGCCTTCTTCACCGAGCGCGACGATTTGTCGCGGGGTGTTCGCGACCGGGAACATCTTGCGCATCGCCTTGTTGACCGACACGTCGGTCGCCTGCGCGGACAGCATCACCGCGATCAGCAACTCGAACGGCGTCGTGTATTCGAGCTCGGTGGTCGGATGCGGATTGAGGCTTTGCAGCGTTTCGTAGATCGCGCGTCGTTTCGTGGCGTTCATGGACGGTTCTTGTCGGGCGGCGCGGACGGGCCGTTCCGGTCGTCGTGGTTCGGATCGTCGCGGGTGTCGCCGGCGGCCTCGGCGTCGCGCTGCGCCTGCTGTTCGGCGAGCCGCTTGCGGCGGGCTTCGGCCGCGTCGATCTGCGCCTGCACGGCCGCGCTCACGCCTTCGGTGTTCTTCGGCCCGGCGCCTTGCCCGGACAGTTCTTCCTTCTTCTTGCGTGCGCGTTCGAGCGCGGCGGCGATGATCGCGCGCTTCTTCGCGTCGGCGTCGTCGGCTGGTGCCGCGCCCGGTGCGCCCGGCTGTTCCGCGGCCGGCGCAGCCTTGGCCGCGCTGGCGCCGGCGCTGGCCGCGCGGCGGGCGGCGGCGCGCGCCTCGGCGGCCTCGCGTTCGCGACGCTGGCGCGCGAGCCGGCGGTCGTGGCGCTCGCGCGCGGCGTCCGCCTGTTCCTGCGACCACGCGTCCCAGCCGGTGCGCTCGTCGGTCACGGGGACCATCGCGATGCAGTCGACCGGGCAGGGCGGTACGCACAGGTCGCAGCCCGTGCACAGCGATTCGACGATCGTGTGCATCTGTTTCGGTGCGCCGATGATCGCGTCGACCGGGCACGCCTGCATGCACAGCGTGCAGCCGATGCACAGGCTTTCGTCGATGAACGCGACGGCGCGCGGATGCTCGGCGCCGTTGACGGGATTCAGCGGGATCACGGGCTTGCCGAGCAGGCGCGCGAGGCGTGCGATGCCTTCGGCGCCGCCGGGCGGGCACTGGTTGTAGTTCGCGTCGCCGGCGGCGATCGCTTCGGCGTACGGACGGCAGCCGTTATAGCCGCACTTCGTGCATTGCGTCTGGGGAAGCAGATCTTCGATGCGATCCGCGAGGGTCTTGGAATCGGTCACGGTGACAACGGGCGCAGCAGCGCCGAATGGCTCTCGGCCGCGTCTGGCGCGGCCGGAAAGGTTTGCCAAACCTTGATTATCGCCGATTTCCCGCATTGCGCTGGACGCTGTCTGTGCGCATAATCGAACCGCTTTTTTGCAGGGGCTCAGCAGGAGGGCGGCCGCATGCGGCGCGCTCGTTCCAGGGCAGCCGGCGCCGAGGCGGTGGGGGTGCCGGTCCGGATCAGGATCACGCGGCTCACATAGCAAAACGCCACCATGAATCAGCCAAAAATCAAAAGAGATCCTGAAGGTACACGCCGCCGCATCCTGATGGCGGCAGCCGAAGAGTTCGCGGGTGGAGGGCTGTTCGGCGCACGCGTCGACCAGATCGCGCGCCGGGCCGAGACCAACGAGCGCATGCTCTATTACTACTTCGGCAGCAAGGAGCAGCTGTTTACGGCCGTGCTCGAACACGCGTTCTCCGCGCTGACCGAGGCCGAGCGCGTGCTCGATCTGGATGGCGTCGCGCCCGTCGAGGCCGTCACGCGGCTCGCGCATTTCGTGTGGGACTACTACCGCGATCATCCCGAGCTGCTGCGGCTCATCAACAACGAGAACCTGCACGAAGCGCGCTACCTGCACAAGTCGACGCGGATCCGCGAGATGATGTCGCCGATCGTCGCGAAGCTCGGCAACGTGCTGATGCGCGGCCAGAAGGCCGGGCTGTTCCGCAGCGACGTCGATCCGCTGCGCTTCTACGTGACGCTGTCGGGGCTCGGCTATTACATCGTGTCGAACCGCTTCACGCTCGCCGCGACGCTCGGCCGCGACTTCAGCGAAGCCGACGAGCGCGCGGAGATGGTCAGGATGAACACCGAGTTGCTGCTCGCGTATCTGCTGCGGCGCTGAGTCGACGAACCGTCGAACCGACGCGCCGATGAACCGACGCGTCGATGAATCGATGAGTCGCCGCGACGGCGACCGCCAGATAAAAAAACGCCGCCGTGCGCAAGCAACGGCGGCGTTTTTGCGTCGGGACGCGGTGCGTCAGGCGGCCTTGCGCGCCCGCGCGGGCTTGGCGCGCGTGCTGCCTGCGCGTTTCGCGGCAGGTGCGGCCTTCGCGACGGCCGTCCTGGCGGGTGCGACCGTCACGGCCGGCGCTTTCGGGCGCGTGCGTTTCGCGGCGGTGGCGCGCGCCGTCGTTTCAGGCTGCGGCGTGGCGGCCGGCACGGCGCCGATCGTGGTCGCGTCCTGTGCATCGGGAGGCAACTTCGTCGTGCCGTTCTTCGGTTCCGGCGCATGCTCGCGGATGAAGTCGCGCAACTGCGGATAGATGATCGTGCGCCAGCGGCGGCCGGAGAAGATCCCGTAGTGACCGCACTTCTCGGCGGTCAGGCTGCGGCGGTCGTCCTGCGGGATGCCCGTGCACAGCTCGTGCGCGACGTGCGTCTGGCCGCTGCCCGAGATGTCGTCGAGTTCACCCTCGATCGTCATCAGCGCGGTGTGCTTGATGTCCTGCGGACGCACGCGCTCGCCTTCGACATCCCACGTGCCTTCCGCGAGCCGGAATTCCTGGAACACGACGCGGATCGTCTCGAGGTAGTACTCGGCCGCCATGTCGAGCACCGCGTTGTACTCGTCGTAGAAGCGGCGGTGCGCCTCGGCGTCGTCCTCGTCGCCGCGCAGCAGGCTCTGGTAGAAGTCCCAGTGCGATTGCGCGTGACGTTCCGGGTTCATCGCGACGAAGCCCGTGTGCTGCAGGAAGCCCGGATACACGTGGCGGCCTTCGCCCGGATAGTTCGCGGGCACCGTGTGGATCACGTTGTTCTCGAACCACGCGGTCGAGTGCTGCGTCGCGAGCGAGTTCACCGACGTCGGGCTGCGGCGCGCGTCGATCGGGCCGCCCATCATCGTCATCGTGAGCGGCGTGTCCTCGCCGCGGCTCGCCATCAGCGAGATCGCCGCGAGCACCGGCACGGTCGGCTGGCACACGGAGATCACGTGCAGGTTGCGTGCGCCGATGTGGCGGATGAATTCCTGGATGTACGCGATGTAGTCGTGCAGGTGGAACGGGCCGACCTCGACCGGCACCATCCGCGCATCGATCCAGTCGGTGATGTACACCTTGTGATCCTGCAGCAGCGTGCGCACGGTGTCGCGCAGCAGCGTCGAGTGGTGGCCCGACAGCGGCGCGCAGACCAGCACGACCGGCTCGTCCTTCAACTGCGTGACGGCATCGGCGTCGTCCGAATAGCGCTTGAAACGCAGCAGCCGGCAGAACGGCTTCTCGATGATCGTCTGCTCGACGATCGGGATGTTGTGGCCGTCCTTGACGATCTGGTGAATGTTGAATTCGGGCTTCTCGTAATCCTTGCCGAGCCGGTACATCAGTTCGTACGCGGCGGCCATCCGCGGCGCGCCGGGCATCAGCGAGAACGGGCTGGACGGATTGGCGAACGACTTGGAGGCGGCCTGGGCCCAGGCCGTGAGCGGGCTCAGCATCGCCCGCTGGAATTCGTGCAGTTGGTAAAGCATGCAGACTACTCCCGCTTGGGGGACGGTGCGCAGGGGCGTGTGGCGTCGCGGCGTGCCGTGTGGGTCAGCGACCGGCCATGTTGCAGTGCGGCCGGACAATCGAGTCGATCATATCGGACAACGATCAATGTTGCAATGCAACATTTTTCCGATTTTTCATCAAACGTTTGCGAATTGACGATCTCTGAAGAAGCCGCTCCACCCCCGGTCAGCGCCCCGTCGCCACGGCCGGCGCCGGCTGGCCGGCCGCGCGCGCCATCGCCTCTTCGTGGTGCATCAGGTTCATCGCGGTATGCACGAGCGCCACGTGCGAGAACGCCTGCGGGAAATTGCCGACGAGCCGGCCATCGACCGGATCGTATTCCTCGGCGAGCAGCCCGAGGTCGTTCGACAGCGCGAGCAGCCGGCTGAACAGCCGATGCGCGTCGTCGATCCGGCCGAGCAGCGCGTAGTTGTCGACCAGCCAGAAGCTGCACGCGAGGAACGTGCCTTCGCCCGGCGGCAGGCCGTCGTCGTACTCGGTCGTGCGGTAGCGCATCACGAGGCCGTCGTGCAGCAATTCCCGCTCGATCGCGTCGACCGTGCCGACGATGCGCGGGTCTTCCGGCGGCAGGAAGCCGAGCAGCGGCAGCAGCAGCACGCTCGCGTCGAGCTCGTCGCTGCCGTAGCTCTGGGCAAACGCCTGTTTGCCTTCATGCCATGCGTTGTCGCACACGTCCGCGTGGATCCGGTCGCGCAGCGCGCGCCAGCGGTCGAGCGACGCGGGCAGCCGGAACATCTCCGCCGACTTGATCGCGCGGTCGAACGCGACCCACGCCATCACCTTCGAGAACGTGAAGTGGCGGCGGCCGCCGCGCGTTTCCCAGATGCCCTCGTCGGGTTCCCGCCAGATCTTCTCGAGATGGTCGAGCAGCGAGCACTGGACGGACCACACCGTGTCGTCGGCCTGCAGGCCGCCCACGCGCGCGAGGTGCAGCGCGGCCATCACTTCTCCGAACACGTCGAGCTGGAGCTGGTTCGCGGCGCCGTTGCCGACGCGCACCGGTTTCGAATCCTGGTAGCCGGGCAGCCAGTCGAGCTCCATTTCCGGCAGCCGGCGCTCGCCCGCGATCCCGTACATGATCTGGATCTGCTCGGGCGAGCCGGCCATCACGCGGCCGAGCCACGTGCGCCACGCGCGCGCCTCGTCGTAATAGCCGCCGCGCATCAGCGCGAGCAGCGTGATCGTCGCGTCGCGCAGCCAGCAGTAGCGGTAGTCCCAGTTGCGGTTGCCGCCGATCTTCTCGGGCAGCGACGTGGTCGGCGCCGCGACGATGCCGCCGGTCGGCTCGTACGCGAGCGCCTTCAGCGTGATCAGCGAACGGCGCACGGCGGCCGCGTAGCGGCCCTGCACCTGGCAGCGGCCCGACCATTCGAGCCAGTAGTTCTCGGTGCGCGCGAGCATCGACAGCGGATCGCGCGCGGGCGGCAGCCGCAGGTGCGACGCCGCATAGCTGAGCGAAAACGGCACACGTTCGTCGGCGCTCACCGTGAATTCCGCGAGCGTATGGAGGTTCTTGCCGGTGAGCGGCACCGGCGTGCGCAGCACGACGGTATCGGGGCCGGCGATCGCCTTCATGCCGTCCTCGCGCGTCAGCTGCGTGACCCACGGGATCGAGAAACCGTAGTCGAAGCGCAACACCAGTTCCATGCGCATCTTCATCGTGCCGTGGCGGCCGACGACGATCCGCACGAGTTCGGACCAGCCGTTGCCGGGCGGCATGAAGTCGATCACGGTGACCGCGCCGTCGGCGCTTTCGTAGTCGGTTTCGAGGATCAGCGTGTCGCCGCGATAGCGGCGCGTCGTGTGCGTGATCGCGGCGTCGGCGGCCGGCGCGAGCAGCCAGCGGCCGTGCTCGGGCGTGCCGACCAGCGCCGCGAAACAGGCGCCCGAATCGAAGCGGGGCCAGCACAGCCAGTCGACGGAGCCGTCTTTCGAGATCAGCGCGGCGGTGTGGCCGTCGCCGACGAGGGCGTAGTCTTCGATCAGGGCGGGCATGGGCAAGCGGTCCTTGGATATTCGAGTTCACGATGCAGGGCTGCGGCGCCCGGGCTTCACGCGCCGGCGTCGCGCCCCGTATACTCGCCCGGGCGGCGGAGCGCATGAACGGCCGGCGTTTCGTCCTATCTCAACACTTGAAGCGACTCGATGCAAGGAGGATTCAATGCCCAACCGTTTACGCGAGCGTGACGCGCGCGCTTCGACACGAGGGTTCCCGCTTAGGTTCGCTCACTGGATGAAAGGTTTCGCGCTCGTGCTTTCCTTGTCCGCGACCCACGCCTTCGCACAACAATCGCCGGCACCGGCCGACGGCGTCTACAACCTGCTCGTCGGCACCTATACGGGGCACGGCAGCGACGGGATCTACGTGTACCGCTTCGATACGAAAACGGGCAGCATCGCGCCCGTGTCGTCGGCGAAGACCGTGAATCCGTCCTACCTGTTGCCGAGCCGCGACGGTCGCACCGTCTACGCGGTCAACGAACTGCCCGGCGACAACGGGCCGGCCACGCAGCGCGGCGGCATCAGCACGTTCGGCTTCGATCCGAAGACGGGGGCGCTCACGTTCATCGACCGCGTGTCGTCGGAAGGGAACGATCCTTGCTATCTCGCGCTGTCACCGGACGGCAAGTACCTCGTCACGGCCAACTACTCGGTCGCGGCCGATCCGGGCGGCAGCTTCGCCGTGTTCCCGATCCGCGACGGCGGCGCGGCCGGCCCGGCCGTGCTGACGGTGCATCACGAGGGCACGGGGCCCGTGAAGGGGCGCCAGGACGGCGCGCACGTGCACTCGACGGTGTTCTCGCCCGACGGCCGCTACCTGTTCGTGCAGGACCTCGGCGCGGACAAGCTCTACGGCTACCGCTACACGGTGGACGGCAGCCGTGGGCTGATCAGCCCGACCGACACGCGCTACACGCCGGTGAAGGCCGGCTCCGGCCCGCGTCACATGGTATTCAGCGCCGACGGCCGGTTCGCGTACGTGACGAGCGAACTCAACGCGTCGGTCGAGGTGTTCGGCTACCGTGACGGCAAGCTGACGCCGGTCGAGACGCTGCCGATGACGGTGCCGGGCTTCAAGGGCAAGGTCGGCGGCGGCGCGATCCACCTGTCGCCGGACGGCCGCTTCCTGTACGCGAGCAATCGCGGCGACGTGAACGAAATCGTGATCTACGCGGTGAACCAGGCCGACGGCCGGCTGAAGACCGTCGGGCGCCAGTCGAGCCTCGGCAGGACGCCGCGTGAATTCCTGATCGATCCGACCGGCAAGTGGCTGATCGTCGGCAACCAGGACAGCGACGCGTTCTACGTGTTCAGCCGCGACGTCCAGACGGGGCAGCTCGGCGCGAATCCGCAGAAGGTGGCGGTCGGCAGCCCGGTCGACTTCAAGCTGGTGCCGGCGGCGCTGTAAATCGCCGTCCATGAAAAAAGGGCGCTGCGGAGGCAGCGCCCTTGTTCGTTCGGGCGGCCGCTTGCGCGGGGCGCCCGGATCGATCGTCGGCGGCCGTGCGGCCGCCATGCTCAGTCGGCCGCGGCCGGCACGAGCACCTCGCGGCTGCCGTTGATGCCCATCGGCGACACCAGTCCGGCCGCCTCCATCTGCTCGACGAGGCGCGCGGCGCGGTTGTAGCCGATGCGCAACTGGCGCTGCACCGACGAGATCGACGCGCGCCGCGTGCGCACGACGAACGCGACCGCTTCGTCGTACAGCGGATCGGCTTCCGCATCCGGCGCTTCGCCGAACAGGTCCTGGGTCGCGCCGTCGGCGGCCGGGCCGTCCAGAATCCCTTCCTCGTACTGCGGCTCGCCGAACTGCTTCAGGTATTCGACGATCCGGTGCACTTCCTCGTCCGCGACGAACGCGCCGTGCACGCGCTGCGGGTAGCCCGTGCCCGGCGGCAGGAACAGCATGTCGCCCTGGCCGAGCAGCGATTCGGCGCCCATCTGGTCGAGGATCGTGCGCGAGTCGATCTTCGACGACACCTGGAACGCGACGCGCGTCGGGATGTTCGCCTTGATGAGGCCGGTGATCACGTCGACGGACGGGCGCTGGGTCGCGAGGATCAGGTGGATGCCGGCCGCGCGCGCCTTTTGCGCGAGACGGGCGATCAGCTCCTCGATCTTCTTGCCGGCGACCATCATCAGGTCGGCCAGCTCGTCGATCACGACGACGATCAGCGGCAGCTTCGACAGCGGCTCGGGATCGTCGGGCGTCAGCGAGAACGGGTTGCCGATCTTCTTTTCCTTCGCCTCCGCGTCGCGGATCTTCTGGTTGAAGCCCGCGAGATTGCGCACGCCGACGGCCGACATCAGCCGGTAGCGTTTCTCCATTTCGCCGACGCACCAGTTCAGTGCGTTCGCCGCGAGCTTCATGTCGGTGACGACCGGCGCGAGCAGGTGCGGGATGCCTTCGTAGACCGACAGCTCGAGCATCTTCGGGTCGATCATGATCAGCCGCACGTCCTCGGGCGTCGCCTTGTACAGCAGCGACAGGATCATCGCGTTGATCGCGACCGACTTGCCCGAACCCGTCGTGCCGGCGACCAGCATGTGCGGCGCCTTCGCGAGATCGGTGACGACCGGGTGGCCGGTGATGTCCTTGCCCATCGCGATCGTCAGCTGCGACGCCGAATGCTGGTACTGGCGCGACTCGAGGATTTCCGACAGGCGGATCATCTGGCGTTTCGCGTTCGGCAGCTCGAGGCCCATGCAGGTCTTGCCGGGAATCGTCTCGACGACGCGGATCGACGTGAGGCCGAGGCCGCGCGACAGGTCCTTCATCAGGCCGACGATCTGGCTGCCGCGCACGCCGAGCGCGGGTTCGATCTCGAAGCGCGTGATCACCGGGCCGGCCGATGCGCCGACCACCGTCACCGGTACCTTGAACTCCTGCAGGCGCTGCTCGATGACCTGGGCCGTCTGCGCGAGGTGTTCCTCGGTGATCGTTTCGACGTCGTCGGATGCGGGCTCGAGCAGGTCGAGCGTCGGCAGCTCCACGTTGAACGACGTGGGTGCGTGGAATTCGAACGCGTTCGGGCGCGGCTGGCGCGCGGGCGCGGCCGATGCGTCGGCGGCCGGGGCGTCCGATTCTGCCGGTGCCGGCGGCACGGTGGCCGCGGGAGGCGTTGCGGTCGGAAGCGGCACGGTCGTGGCGGCCGGGATCGTGATGCCGGTTGTCGCGGGCGCCGTGCCGATGTCGGACATGGACCAATTCGCCGGCGCAGCGGCGGGAGCCGGCGGGGTGGTGAACGACGGGGCCTGCGGCAGCGGTGCGGACGCGATGGATTGCGCCGGTGTCGCCGTGTCGACGGATCCGCCCGGCGCGGAGTAGGTCGGCAATGCCGAGACCGACGGGGGCGCGGAAGTCGGCGACGCGGCCGGTGCCGTCGCGGCCGGGGCAGCGGCGAAGGAGGCCGGCGCGCCATTTGTCGCGGCAGGCGTGGCGCCGAACGCGGCGGGCGCGGCAACGGCGACCGTGTTCATCGGGGCGAGTGCGCCGGAAGACGGTGTCGGGGCGATGGCGGCGGCGGCGGCAGGCGCGGCGCCGGTTGTCGTCTGCGTCGCTCCAGTCGTCGCGGCCGGCACACCGAATGCCGAACCGTCAGGCATGCGGGTGGTCGATGCTGCCGAAGGCGTCGCCGATGCGGTCGACATTGCGGCCAATGCGCTGCCCGACGAGGCGAAAGACGCGGCGGCAGGCGACACCGGCGTGCGTTGCGCAGGTTGCGATCCGGTTGCGCTGAAGGACGTGCCGGTCGATGCGGGCGCCGTGGCGGCTGCCACGGTCGGCGCGGATGCGAAAGGCTGCGCGGTGGCCGGGCCGGAAGCGCCCGCCGCAGACGTCAGGGCGGAAGCCGCAGCCGCTGCGTTTGGCGCGGCCGCAAAAGGTTGTGCCGTCGTCAGGTCGGAGACGCCAGTCACGGGCATGGGGGCGGATGTCGCCGCTGCCGCGGTCGGAGCGGATGCGGACGCCTGCGCGGCGGCCGGGACGGAGGCAACCGTCGAAGGCGTCCGGGCAGGCGTCGTCGGTGCGGGCGCCGGCGTGACCATGCTCGATGCCGGATCCGTGGCGTCGATCGTCGACGCCGCGGCAGCCGGCGCGTGAATGCCGGAACCGTACGCAGTACCCGTGACACTCATCGGCGTGGACGGTGCAATGGGAGCAGCAGGCGCAACAGACGATTCCGATGCGGCCGGTCGCGACAGCGAACCGGCGCCCGGGTTTGTCATGCCGGTAAACGCAGGCGCTGCGGCGACAGGTGTGCTGTTCGGCGTGTTCGCGGGCACCGGCGCGGCAGAACCGGATGCGCTGCCGACGGGCGACGACGCGTCAGCTGCCGAGGTCGTCTGCGTACCAGCGAAGGGCTCAGCGGACAAAGGCTTCGACCATGATGCGGAGGAGGGCGCGGCGTCGACGGACGCAGGTTCCATGACCGCGGTGGCCGGTGCCGCCGGTGCCGGTGGCGTGGCGCGTTGCATGCCTGCAGGCAACGGAGCGGTTTCGCCACCGTGCTCTGCTGCCGCGTGCCAGACCGTTCCCGTCACGGCGCCGGCCGGTGCCGTGTTCGACGCGGCCGAGGCAACCGTCGTCGCGGCTGCGACGGGCATCGCATCGGCACGCGGCTGCGTCGGCGTTGCCGCGATCGACGAAGCGGAGAGGGGAGGCGGCGTGACCGGCTGGACCGGCTTCACGACATCCTGCGTCGCGTGCGCGTGTTCTTTCGCGACGACCGATACGGCGGTATCGGCAAGCGCCGTAGCTTGCGATTGGACCTGGCCGGCAATTCCGGCGGCGTTTGCCGCATCCTTCTCATCGACGGTGCGGCCCGTGGCGCTCACGGTCGACGTGACAGCGGCCGAAGGCGTACCGACCGCTGCGCTCGCGGCCACCGACTCGTCCGCGTCCGACAGCGGCACGGCAATCGGGCTTTCATGCGGCGCGCCGAGCCCGGGAACCGGCGGGCTGACGATGTCTTCCCACGGCGCAAAGTCGATCGGGGCATCGAATGCCGGCGCGGCTGGTGCATCGGCGCCATGCCGATGCTCGCGGTCCGCGTGACGCGTCGGCGCATCGGTTTCGACGCCGGGATCCGGCATGGCATGCCGCACGGCCTCGCCGAACGCCGGGGTACCCGTATCGACAGCAGGCACGCGCACGCCCGGCTCGGCCGGCATAAATGCATCCAGCACGATCGGTGCGTCGTCGGATGGCAGCACGGCCTCGTCGAATGCCGCGCCATCCGTATCGACGGCAGGCACGCGCATGCTCGGCTCGGCCGACATGAACGCATCCAGCACGATCAGTGCGTCGTCGGACGCCGGCGCCGCTTCGTGCGCATCCGGACGCCCTGCGTCCTCGGGCGCGGCCTGGCGCGCGTCCGGAACGACCGCGGCCGGTACGGCCGTCGACGCCGACGACGCATCGGCCTGCCGCACACCGTCCAGCGTCGCCCACTGCGCGGTACTGGCTTCGATCGAGCGCAGCGTGTCGTGAACGCTCGGTGCTGGCGTGATCGGCTCCGCGGGCTGTTGCACCCACGCGTAGAGCGGCGCGCGTGCCGGGGCCGGCGGCGCGGGGCGGCGTCGTGCGGCGTCCGGCGACTGGCCGGCGGCGCCGGCGCCCGTCACCGGGCGGGCGGGCGTGCGCGGCGTCGTCGCGGCGGCCGGGCGCGGCGTGACCGCGGTGCGCGGCGCGGCCGGTTGCTTCAGCGCGGCTGCGGCCGGTCGCGCGGCGGTCGGTTGCGGCCGAACGGGCTCGAACCCGGCCGGCAGCGGGGCCGGACTCGGGCGCGGCACCTGGGTGTTCGCGGCGGCGCGCGCGAGGCTGGCGGTGCTGCCGGTCGTCGGGGGCGGCATGGCGCTCGTCGCGCCCGGTGCGGGCGGCGGCGGCATGCGATTGGCCGACGTCGGCTTCAGCCAGCCCGTCGGCGCGACCGGCTCGGCGAGCGGACGCGGCGCGGGCTTGCTGCGCGGCTTCGGCCGCGCCTGCGGATCGGGCTTCCACAACGTCGGGCGCGAATACCGGCCGTTTTGCCGCGGCGCCATCGAGTTGACGGTATGGGCGGTGGTCGGCTGCACGATGTCGTCGTCGCGATGCAGCGCGCTGCGCGGCAGGTCGGCAACGCCGCGCACGTCGTCGTCGTCGACGTCGCGCGCGAGCTTGACGCCGAACGACGTGTCGACCCACGCGGCGAACTGCCGCCAGCCGATGCCGGTCAGCCACGGCAGGCCCGCGAAGAACAGCACGACCATCGCGACCGGCGTGCCGATCGGGCCGAGCACATGCGCGAAGCCGTTCGAGAACGCGTGGCCGAGCGCATTCGAGTCGGGGCCCGACAGCGGGCTCGTCAGCGCGCAGCTCGCGATGAACACGGCCGCGAAGCCGAGCCACAGGCGAATCGAGCCGCGGCCGGCGAGTCCGCCGCCGCCGGGCAGCATCGCCTGAACGAGACGCCAGATGAGAAGGAGGAACCAGACGGCGGAGATGCCGAACCAGCCGAAGACAACCGTGTGCATGCTTTGATGAAACAGGAAGAGGGCGGGGAGCGCGGTGCGCGACCCGCCGAGTTTAACCGGCCGACGAACAGGACTCTAAGGCAGTTTGAAGGCGTCGAAGCGCTTCCAGGCCGCGGGACGCATGCGTCCGGGATCCGCGCGCGGCGAAGGCGGCCGATCGGCCTTCGCCCGCGCGCTGCATCAGGGGCTCCGGCGCGTGAAGGTCAGCGTCGCGCCGGCTTCGGTCACGATCTGCAACTGCTGCGGCTCGCGCATCTGCACGCCGGTCTTCCCGATGTGCGCGAGCGCATCGAGGTACGCGTGCTCGAGCTGGCCGCCGAGCGTGTTCGTGCATGCCATGCGCGTGCCGGCGAGCGGCCCGAAGCTCAGCAGGCCGTTCTTCAGCGCATAGGTTCCCGTATAGCGGTTGCAGCCCGAAAAGCCGCTGGCGCGTCGGACGCCCGCTTCGGTGGACAGCGCGAGCTTGATCGGCTCGCCGTTGTCGCCGTGCGGAATCGTGCGCGGCGTGCCGTCGGCGTTCACCCAGCTCGTGAGCTCCCAGCTCGTGTCGTCGAGCAGCTGGACGGCGGCGGGGTTGTACGGGTCGGGTGCGGGGGCGGCGGAATCGGGGTGGGTCGGCATCGCGCAGGCGGCGAGAAGCGTGGCAAGCGTCAACGCGCAGAGCGGCGCGCGCAGCGGGCGAAGCAGGCCGGTGCGTGCGCGTGCGGCGGCGGACAGGTGGGACATGAGCCTCGTTCCTCATCGGATTCTGATCAAGGCGTAAGAGTAACGCACCCGCCCCGCGCGAGGCGAGCCGACACTTCGCGCGTGAAAACGTTCGCAATCCGCCCGCGAGCCTCGCGCGGCGGGGGGCGATGCGACGAAACCGGCCGGACCGGCGCGGGTGCGCGTGAGGTGTGCGTCGGGTGTGCGTGTTAACATCGAAGCCGTTTTCGTCCTCCAACAGAACCAGCGGGAAATCACATGCAGATCGGTCAGCGGCTCGGTACGCCGCTCTCACCCTCGGCCACGCGCGTCATGCTGCTCGGCGCGGGCGAACTCGGCAAGGAAGTCATCATCGCGTTGCAGCGGCTCGGCGTCGAAGTCGTCGCGGTCGACCGCTATCCGGACGCACCGGGCCACCAGGTCGCGCATCGCGCGCACGTGATCGACATGACCGACGCCGCCGCGCTGCGCGCGGTCGTCGAGGCCGAGCGTCCGCACCTGATCGTGCCGGAGATCGAGGCGATCGCAACCGATGCGCTCGCGGCGATCGAGGCGGCCGGCCTGGCCGAGGTGATCCCGACCGCACGCGCGACGCAGCTCACGATGAACCGCGAAGGCATCCGCCGTCTCGCGGCCGAGGAACTCGGGCTGGCAACTTCGCCGTACGCGTTCGCCGACTCGTTCGACGCGTTCAGCGCGGCCGTCGCGAAGATCGGCATGCCGTGCGTCGTGAAGCCGGTGATGTCGTCGTCGGGCAAGGGACAGTCGGTCGTGCGGACCGAGGCCGACGTGAAGCCAGCCTGGGACTACGCGATGGCGGGCGGCCGCGTGAACCACGGCCGCGTGATCGTCGAGGGCTTCGTCGATTTCGACTACGAGATCACGCAGCTGACCGTGCGCGCGATCGACCCCGCGACGCTCGAGACGCGCACCTACTTCTGCGAGCCGGTCGGCCACGTGCAGGTGGCGGGCGACTACGTCGAATCGTGGCAGCCGCAGCCGATGAGCGCCGTCGCGCTGGAAAAGTCGCGCGAGATCGCGCACAAGGTGACCGAGGCGCTCGGCGGGCGCGGGCTGTTCGGCGTCGAGCTGTTCGTGCGCGGCGACGAAGTCTGGTTCTCCGAGGTGAGCCCGCGGCCGCACGACACCGGCCTCGTCACGCTCGCATCGCAGCGCCAGTCGGAGTTCGAACTGCACGCGCGCGCGATTCTCGGGCTGCCGGTCGATCCGACGCTCGGCTCGCCGGCCGCGTCCGCGGTGATCTACGGCGGGCTCGACGAGCGCGGTATCGCGTTCGAGGGCGTGCGCGACGCGCTGGCCGTGCCGGGCGCCGACCTGCGCCTGTTCGGCAAACCGGAAAGCTTCGCGAAGCGACGCATGGGCGTCGCGCTCGCGACCGGCGCGACCGTCGACGAAGCCCGCGAACGCGCGAAGCGCGCCGCGGCGGCCGTGCGGCCCGTGTCGGCACGCTGACCAGACCAGGAGAGCGCGATGGCGTCGACATGGCAGCGGATCGGACGGCTCGGCAAGCTGGGCGCCGCGCTGGCGCTGGTCGCGAGTCTCGCGGGGTGCGGCCTCGCGGCCGCGCCATGCCGGGTCGCATCGGCCGGGCTGAAGATCGTGCCGCTCGTCGGCCACGTCGCGGCCGCGCCGACCGACGCGTGCGCCGACGTCATCGATCCCTGACCGGCGAACCCTCGATCCGTAGCCAACCATAACCAACGACAATCGCGCGTCCCGCGAGGGCGCGCTTCCACCCGTCTCGTGAGAGGAACTGCATGATTCGCCACACCCTTGCCGCGCTCGCGCTGGCCGGCACCGCCGTTTCCGTCGCGCAGGCCGCGCAACTGACCGTCGAGGAGATCGACGCCGATGCGCGCGTGCAGACCCTCTATCAGTGCGCGAACCAGAAGCAGCCGGTACGCGTGTCGTACTGGCGCGCGGGCAACGGCCAGAGCTTCGCGCTGGTGCCGGTCAACGGGCAGCAGCTGCTGTTCGTCGATACCGTTTCGGCGTCGGGCGCGCGTTACCAGGCCGGACGCTATACCTGGTGGACGAAGGGCAAGGAAGGGACGCTGCGCGACGAGATCGCCGACCAGAACGCGGCACCGCTGCTGGGCGACTGCGTGCAGGTCGAGAAGAAGAAAAAGAAGAAGGGTTGAACGCGGCGCGCGATCGGCTACGCCGCGCGGGCGTGCCGGTTGCCGCGATCGATGCGGGCAGCCGGGTTCGACCTCGGACCGGAAGGTGGCGCCGGCGGCGCCCGGGCTCGCCGGCCGCCGGTTGATTCCTCGCGGCAGCTGCCCCGCGGCAGATGCGCGAGATTCGACCCCGTATTTCCGCCATCAGCCGATCGAGATAGCCCGATCGCACGACGCATCCGCCCCGCGCCGGCCTGCCGGCGCACGCCGCGAGTCGCCGCCGGGGCCGTTCGCGGCGTTGTCACGGACAGATTGCTGCGCAGTGCTACAATACGGCCCTTTCCGCCGGCATTCGCGCCGAACGGAGTCCGCACGGCCTGTGGCGCCCGCTGTTCGAATTGAACCGGTCCCGAGCGCCAGAGCGGCGCCGCGCGGCGCGCCGCGGCTCCGTCTACTTCCGAAATGTGATGAGCGCAGGCCCGGCCGGCCTGACGCACGAAGTCCCCGCCGCGCCTTTTGAGCGAAACGCCACCATGTCCGATTCTGTCGCCAAGCCAGTCGACGCAACCTTCGATCAATTCGGCCTTGCCGCCGATATCCTGAAAGCCATTGCGGAGCAGGGCTATACGACGCCGACGCCGATCCAGGCGCAGGCCATTCCGGTCGTGCTCGCCGGCCGCGACGTCATGGGCGCCGCGCAAACGGGCACCGGCAAGACCGCGAGTTTCTCGCTGCCGATCCTCCAGCGCCTGCTGCCGCAGGCCAACACGAGCGCATCGCCCGCGCGCCACCCGGTGCGCGCGCTGATCCTCACGCCGACCCGCGAGCTCGCCGACCAGGTCGCCGCGAACGTGCATGCATACGGCAAGCACACGCCGTTGCGCAGCGCGGTCGTGTTCGGCGGCGTCGACATGAACCCGCAGATGGCCGAGTTGCGCCGCGGCGTCGAGATCCTGATCGCGACGCCGGGCCGCCTGCTCGACCACGTGCAGCAGAAGACCGCGAACCTCGGGCAGGTGCAGATGCTCGTGCTCGACGAGGCCGACCGGATGCTCGACATGGGCTTCCTGCCGGACCTGCAGCGCATCCTGAACCTGCTGCCGAAGGAACGCCAGACGCTGCTGTTCTCGGCCACCTTCTCGCCGGAAATCAAGAAGCTCGCGTCGACCTACCTGCGCAACCCGCAGACGATCGAGGTCGCGCGCAGCAACTCGACCAATGCAAACGTCACGCAGATCGTCTACGACGTCGCCGAAGGCGACAAGCAGGCCGCCGTCGTGCAGCTGCTGCGCGATCGCGGGCTCAAGCAGGTGATCGTGTTCTGCAACAGCAAGATCGGCGCGAGCCGGCTGGCCCGCAACCTCGAGCGCGACGGCGTGGTCGCGTCGGCGATCCACGGCGACAAGACGCAGATCGAGCGGATGCAGGCCCTCGACGCGTTCAAGCGCGGCGAGATCGAGGCGCTGGTCGCGACCGACGTGGCCGCGCGCGGCCTCGACATCGCCGAACTGCCGGCCGTGATCAACTTCGACCTGCCGTTCAACGCGGAAGACTACGTGCACCGGATCGGCCGCACGGGCCGCGCGGGTGCGACGGGCGATGCGCTGTCGCTGTGCAGCCCGAACGAGCGCAAGCAGCTCGCCGATATCGAAAAACTGATCAAGCGTCCGCTCGAGGTGCAGACGCTCGCGCTCGACAAGCCGGCGCGCCATCGTCACGACGATCGTGGCGGCGAGCGCGGGGGCGATCGTAGTGAGCGCGGTGATCGCGGCGGCCGTCGCGATCGCGACGAGCATCGCGGCGCGTCGGGGCGTCGTCCGGGCGGGTCCGAGCGCGGCCACCACCGTCGTCACGAGGCGCCGGTCGACGACTTCTTCCTGAAGCCGTACGAACCGTCGGCGCCGGCGAAACAGCCGGAAGAGACCAAGTCCGCGCAGCAGCCCGAGAAGAAGGGGCCGAAGCGTCAGGTCGCCGCGCTGCTGGGCGGCTTCGGGATGCCGCGCAAGCCGTCGGCGTAAGCGGGCGGTTCAGGCGGTCGGTGCGGCGCGCGAGCGCTGCCGCGGAAACGGGTGCATGCGATGAGCATGTGCCCGTTTTTCATTGGGCGAGACGATTCGTGAAGGAGTGGGCGAGATGGGCGACGACTTGCCGCGTGGGGCTGCCATCACGCTTGCATGCGACCGGACTCGCCGCCGACGGACGCAGGAACGCGGTCGACACGAACGGGTGTCCCGCGAGCGCCTCAACCGGCGCGTGGCCCGAAGCGACGCGCCCACGCATCGGTCGCGGCCGTGTAGAACGCAGCCAGCGTATCGATCGACGGATCGCCATCGGCCCACAGGCCGAGATGCGCGGCGGCGGCGCGCAGCGCCGGCAGCGGATCGTCGCGCTCGAGCGCGATCGCGCCCGTCTGCTTGCTGAGCTTTTCGCCGTTCGCGTCGACGACGACGGGCACGTGCAGGTACGCCGGCGTCGGCACGCCGAGACAGCGCTGCAGGTAGATCTGGCGCGCGGTCGAGTCGAGCAGGTCGGCGCCGCGCACGACGTGCGTGATGCCCGCGTCGGCATCGTCGACCACGACCGCGAGCTGATACGCCCATTGGCCGTCGGCGCGCTTCAGCACGAAATCGCCGACCTCGGTCGCGAGGTTCTGCACTTGCGTGTGCTGCCAGCGGTCGTTGAACGTGACGAGCGCCGCGTCGCCGTCCGGCACGCGCAGCCGCCACGCGCGGGCGGGCTTGCCGTGCAGGCCGGTGCGGCAGGTGCCCGGGTAGGCGAGCGTCGTGTGGCGCTCGTGCGCGGCGCGCAGCGAATCGGCGATTTCCTTGCGCGTGCAGCCGCACGGATAGACGAGCCCCGCGGCGACGAGCCGTTCGAGCGCGGCCGCATAGTCGGCCTCGCGCGTGCTTTGCCACACGGGCGGTTCGTCGGGCGTCATGCCGAAATGCGCGAGCGTCGCGAGGATGTCGTCGGCGGCGCCGGGCACCGTGCGCGGGCCGTCGATGTCCTCGATGCGCACGAGCCATGCGCCGCCGTGTGCGCGCGCGTCGAGCCAACTCGCGAGCGCACCGACCAGCGAGCCGAAATGCAACGGGCCGGTGGGCGACGGCGCGAAGCGGCCGCGGTAGCCGTTCATCGGGACGCGGTGCGACGCGCGCTTACGCGGCGCTGGCTGCCTGCGCGCAGGCCGGGCACGACTTGCCGGGCACGTAGCTCGGCGCTTGCTGGGCTTCCGGCGTGACGACCGCGCGGCACGCGAAGCACGTGACGTTCTCGGTCGGCTGCAGTTGCGGGTTCAGCGCGGTGCGGTAGTCGAACACGAAGCAGTCGCCGTGATAGTGCGCGCCGCCGACTTCCTCGAAGTACTTCAGGATCCCGCCCTCGAGCTGGTACACGTTCTCGATGCCGATTTCCTTCATGTGGATCGCCGCCTTCTCGCAGCGGATGCCGCCGGTGCAGAACGACACGACCGTCTTGCCCTCGAGATCGGCGCGGTTCGCGTCGATCACTTCCGGGAACTCGCTGAACTTGTCGATCCGGTAGTCGAGCGCGTCGTCGAACGTGCCGACGTCCACTTCGAACGCGTTGCGCGTGTCGAGCATCACGACCGGGCGGCCGGCGTCGTCGTGGCCGCGGTCGAGCCACGCCTTCAGCGTGTGCGCGTCGACCGACGGCGCGCGACCGAGCTCCGGCTTGATCGCGGGCTTCTTCATCGTGATGATCTCGCGCTTCAGGCGCACGAGCATCCGGCGGAACGGCTGCGAGTCGGACAGGCTCTCCTTGAACTGCAGCGTCGCGAACTTGCCTTCGAACAGCGGATCGTGGCGGAGGTAGTCGATGAATGCGTCGGTCGCGTCGCGCGGGCCGGCGATGAACAGGTTGATGCCTTCCGGCGCGAGCAGGATCGTGCCGCGCAGGCCGAGTTCGTTGCAGCGGGCGGTGACGAGCGGGCGCCATTGCTCGGTCGCGTCGAGCGACACGAAGTGGTAGGCGGCGAGGTTGACGATGGTCATGATGGTCCGACGGGAAAACGGCCGCGACCGTGCGGCGGGCGCACGGTGGCCCCGCAAAAAAAGGGTGCGAAGCCGGGGCGGTGATTCGAAAACCCGTATTATCCCGCAAACTGCACGTCTGCCGGCACCCGGCCGTTCGGCCGGCGTCGCGCGCATCGGCCGAACGGCCGGGCGCGGGGATTTTTTGGGCAGCCTGCGCGGCGACGCGGCTACAATAACGCCCATGTCAGATCCCCGCTTCGTCCATCTTCGCGTTCACTCCGAATTCTCGATTGCCGACGGCATCGTGCGTCTCGACGACATCGTCAAGGCGGCGGCCGCGGACGGCCAGGGCGCGCTCGCCCTCACCGATCTCGGCAACGCGTTCGGCCTCGTCCGTTTCTACCAGGAAGCCCGCGGCAAGGGCATCAAGCCGATCGCCGGCTGCGACGTCTGGATCACCAATCCGGACGATCGCGACAAACCGTCGCGCCTGCTGCTGCTGGTGAAGGACAAGACCGGCTACCTGAACCTGTGCGAACTGCTGTCGAAGGCATGGCTCACGAACCAGTACCGCGGCCGCGCAGAGCTCGACGCGAGCTGGCTCGACGGCGAGCTGTCGCAAGGGCTGCTCGCGCTGTCGGGCGCGCAGCAGGGCGACATCGGGCTCGCGTTCGCGGCCGGTAACGAGGAGGCCGCGCGCCGGCACGCCGAGCGCTGGGCGAAAGTGTTCCCGGGCGGCTTCTACATCGAGCTGCAGCGTTACGGCCAGCCGGGCGCCGAGGCGTACATCCAGCAGGCCGCGACGCTCGCCGCGTCGCTGAAGCTGCCGGTCGTCGCGACGCATCCGACGCAGTTCATGACCGACGACGATTTCACCGCGCATGAAGCGCGCGTGTGCATCTCGGAAGGCGACATGCTCGCGAATCCGCGGCGCCAGAAGCGCTTCACGACCGATCAGTACTTCCGCACGCAGGACGAGATGGTCGCGCTGTTCGCCGACCTGCCGTCGGCGGTCGCGAACACGGTCGAGATCGCGAAGCGCTGCAACCTGAAGCTCGAACTCGGCAAGCCGAAGCTGCCGCTGTTCCCGACGCCGGACGGCATGTCGCTCGACGACTACCTCGTCCAGCTGTCGAAGGAGGGGCTCGAGAAGCGCCTCGAACAGCTGTATCCGGATGCGGCGGAGCGCGACGCGCAGCGCGACACGTACTACAAGCGGCTCGAATTCGAGTGCGGGACCATCACGAAGATGGGCTTCCCGGGCTACTTCCTGATCGTGGCCGACTTCATCAACTGGGCGAAGAACAACGGCGTGCCGGTCGGTCCGGGCCGCGGCTCGGGTGCCGGTTCGCTGGTCGCGTACGCGCTCGGCATTACCGATCTGGACCCGCTGCGCTACAACCTGCTGTTCGAGCGATTCCTGAATCCGGAACGCGTGTCGATGCCCGACTTCGACATCGACTTCTGCCAGCACGGCCGCGATCGCGTGATCCAGTACGTGAAGGAAAAATACGGCGCGGATGCCGTGTCGCAGATCGCCACCTTCGGCACGATGGCCGCGAAGGCGGCCGTGCGCGACATCGGCCGCGTGCTCGATCTCGGCTACATGTTCACCGACGGCGTCGCGAAGCTGATCCCGTTCAAGCCGGGCAAGCACGTGACCATCGCCGACGCGATGAAGGAAGAGCCGCAGCTGCAGGAGCGCTACGACCACGAGGACGAAGTGCACCAGCTGCTCGATCTCGCGCAGCGCGTCGAGGGCCTGACGCGTAACGTCGGGATGCACGCGGGCGGCGTGCTGATCGCGCCCGGCAAGCTGACCGACTTCTGCCCGCTGTACACGCAGGGCGACGACGGCGGCGTCGTCAGCCAGTACGACAAGGACGACGTCGAAGCCGTCGGCCTCGTGAAGTTCGACTTTCTGGGTCTCACGACGCTGACGATCCTCGACTGGGCCGAGCGCTACATTCGCCGCCTCGATGCGTCGAAGGCCGACTGGTCGCTCGCGCAGGTGCCGCTCGACGATCCGGCGTCGTTCCAGATCCTGAAGAAGGCCAATACGGTCGCCGTGTTCCAGCTGGAAAGCCGCGGGATGCAGGGCATGCTGAAGGATGCGCAGCCCGACCGCTTCGAGGACATCATCGCGCTCGTGTCGTTGTACCGTCCGGGCCCGATGGACCTGATCCCGAGCTTCTGCGCACGGAAGCACGGCCGCGAGAAGGTCGACTATCCGGATCCGCGCGTCGAACCCGTCCTGAAAGAGACCTACGGCATCATGGTCTATCAGGAGCAGGTGATGCAGATGGCGCAGATCATCGGCGGCTACTCGCTCGGCGGCGCCGACCTGCTGCGTCGCGCGATGGGCAAGAAGAAGCCCGAGGAGATGGCCAAGCACCGCGAGATCTTCGCCGAGGGTGCGGCGAAGAACGGCCTGACGCGCGAGAAGTCCGACGAGATCTTCGACTTGATGGAGAAGTTCGCGGGCTACGGCTTCAACAAGTCGCACGCGGCCGCCTATGCGCTGCTCGCGTATTACACCGCGTGGCTGAAGGCGCACCATCCGGCCGAATTCATGGCGGCCAACATGACGCTCGCGATGGACGACACCGACAAGGTGAAGATCCTGTACGACGACTGCGTCGTGAACAACCTCGCCGTGCTGCCGCCGGACATCAACGCATCGCATTACCGGTTCGAGCCGGTCGCCGAAGCCGACGGCAAGCGCTCGCGCACGATCCGCTACGGTCTCGGTGCGGTGAAGGGCAGCGGCCAGAACGCGATCGAGGAGATCCTGCGCGCCCGCGACGAAAAGCCGTTCACCGACCTGTTCGACTTCTGCGAGCGGATCGACCGGCGCGTCGTCAACCGCCGCACGGTCGAGGCGCTGATCCGCGCCGGCGCGTTCGATTCGCTGAACGCGAACCGCGCGCAGCTGATTGCGTCGGTGCCGCTCGCGATGGAAGCGGCCGACCAGGCCGAAGCGAACGCGATGCAGGCCGGGCTGTTCGACATGGGCGCCGAGTCGCCGCACGCGCATGCGCTCGTCGACGAACCCGCGTGGGACGACAAGCGCCGCCTGCAGGAAGAGAAGGGCGCACTCGGCTTCTACCTGTCCGGCCACCTGTTCGACGCGTATCGCGACGAAGTGCGCCGGTTCGTGCGGCAGAAGGTCGGCGACCTGAAGGAAGGGCGCGACAAGCTCGTCGCGGGCATCATCGCATCGCTGCGCACGCAGATGACCCAGCGCGGCAAGATGCTGATCGCGCTGCTCGACGACGGCTCGGGCCAGTGCGAGATCACGATCTTCAACGAGCAGTTCGAGGCGAACAAGGCGCTGTTCAAGGAAGACGAACTGCTGATCGTGCAGGGGCAGGCGCGCAACGATGCGTTCACCGGCGGCATCCGCTTCACGGCCGACACGGTGATGGATCTCGAACGCGCGCGTAGCCGCTACGCGCAGGCGGTGCGGCTCACGATGAACGGCAATGCGGATGCGGCGGCGCTGCGCCGCGTGCTCGAGCCGCACGTGTCGAAGGACGATTCGGCCGCGCCCGCGGTCGAGGTACCCGCGCCGCGCGGCGGCGGGCGCGACGGCGGGCGTCGCCCGCAGGCGCCGCTGCCGAACGGGCTCGCGGTCCAGGTTCACTACAGCAACGCGCGCGCGCAAGGGGAAATGCGTCTCGGCGACGCGTGGCGCGTGAAGCCGAGCGACACACTGCTCGCGGAGTTGCGCGCGACGTTCGACGGCAGCATCGTCGAAATCACGTACTGACGGTCCCCGCCGGACGGTCGTTGCCTGTGCGGCCCGTCGCATCGCCATCGTGCGGTGCGGCGGGCCGTTTTCATGTCGGCGGATGCTTGGGGCCGTCATCCGGACGCTATACAATCCGTCGCGCGACGCCGATACGGCGCCGGTTGCGGTCTGTCCGCCGGCCGGCGGCGACATCGCGCGCGCGAATCAGACGGGGACGGTTCCGCGCGGCACGCGATGCGTCGCGGTGCCGCGAGCGACCACGCGACGAAGCCGGCACGGTAAAGAACGCCAGGATGCCGGCTGGTGCGCGACGATAAAAAATCGACAGCATCACAACAACGATGGCCAACGGGAAACCGACGGGGCGGATCCTCGTGATCCGGATTGATTTTCTGGGCGACATGCTGTGCACGACCGCTTTTCTCGGCGCGCTGAAACAGCGCTGGCCGGGCAAGGAGCTGCACGTGGTCGCGAACCGCTACAACGCGGCCGCGCTGGCCGGCAACCCTGACGTGCACACGGTCCATACCTACGTGTACAGCCGTCAGTGCGAGCGCAACGACCGCCCCGGACGGATGCGCGCGTTCTTCGACCGGCTGCGGCTCGTGCGCCGGCTGCGCCGCCTGCGGTTCGACCTCGTGGTCGTGCCGAACGGCGGCATGCATCGCAGCAGCATCCGGTTCGCGCGGCAGCTCGGCGTGAAGGATTGCCGCTGGCACGATGCCGATTCCGAATTCGACGACCGCAAGCCCGACCATGTCGCGGCGCGGCCGATTTGCCATGAAGCGCTGTCGGGATTCCGGCTCGTGCCCGAACTCGGCCGCGCCGATCTCGACGGTCTCGCGTTGTCCGTGCACCCGGACCGCGCGCTGCAGGACACGTGGTATCGGCTGCTCGGGCCGCGCACGAAACCGCGCGTCGGGCTGTTCGTGTCGAACAAGGCGGCCGAGCGGCGCTGGCCGGCCGAGCGATGGCGCGACCTCGGCCGGCGGCTCGCACCGTTCGCCGACGTGATCGTGTTCCGCGATTCCGCCGTGTCGGCCGAGGCCGGCGCCGACCGCGATGCGTGGCGGGACGTCAACGCCCGGCATGTCGCGCCGTCGTCGGTCGTCGAACTGGTGGCCGCCGCGAGCCTGCTCGACGCGATCGTGTCGGCCGACAGCGCCCCCGTGCATCTCGCGTCGGCGCTCGGCGTGCCGGTCGCCGCGCTGTTCGAGGACCGCCCCGAGAAATACCGGCGCTGGCATCCGCTCGGCGTGCCGCACATGATCCTGCGGGCCGGCGCGACGGTCGACGCGATCGGCGTCGACGCGCTCGAGCGCGCGGTGCTTCATCTGTTGACGCAGGCCGGACAGCTCGACGACGCGATGGGGGGGGCGATGCCGCTCCCGGCCGCGACGCTCGCGGCACCCGCGGTCGGCGCGATCGTTTCGTAGCCCCCGGAAGGCCGGCGGGGCCTGCATTGCCGGCACCGCCATCGGACGCGCAAACGGGGCCACGCGGCGCGGCGGAGGCAGGCCCCGCCGTGCGTCGTTCCTGCCGTGTTGCCAACCGCCGGCGACCGGCGACCGGCCGCCGGCCGCCGCTCACCGCTCACCGCCCACCGCCCACCGCCCACCGCCAACCGCCAACCGCCAACCGCCCACCGCCCACCGCCCACCGCCCACCGCCCACCGCCCACCGCCCACCGCCCACCGCCCACCGCCCACCGCCCACCGCCAACCGCCAACCGCCAACCGCCAACCGCCAACCGCCAACCGCCAACCGCCAACCGCCAACCGCCAACCGCCAACCGCCAACCGCCAACCGCCAACCGCCAACCGCCAACCGCGGCACTTCGCCGACGCCGCACCCGACGCCACGCCACCGGCCGCAAAATCCTGTACATTGCGAGCCTTGTCCAGCCAGCTAGACGGAACGATCGCCGTGGCCCTGTTTTCTTCCGCCCGCCCGCCCCGAACCATCCTCGTCGCAGCCCCGCGCCGTATCGGCGACGTGCTGCTGACGACGCCGCTCGTGCGTTCGCTGAAGGCGCGCTGGCCCGATGCGCAGATCGACATGCTGGTGTTTCGCGGCACCGAGGGCGTGCTGGAGCACAACCCCGACGTGCGGCGCGTGATCGTCGTCGCGCAGCGCGCGGGGTTCCGCGAGCGGCTGCGCGATGCGCTGTCGATGTGGCGCCGCTACGATCTCGCATGCGCGGCACTGAGCTCCGACCGGCCGCGCTTCTATAGCTGGTTCGCCGGCCGCAAGCGCGTCGGCCTCGTCGATCCGAACCGCGTCACGTGGCTGACTCGAATGATGCTGAACGGCATCGCGATCAATCATCACGAGTCCGCGCATACGGTCGTCAGCACGCTCGCGCTCGCGCCGGTGATCGGCATCGAGCCGGTATCCGAGGTGGTCGCGCCGGGCATCGGCGACGATCCCGCGCGGCGCGCGCGTTTCGACGCGTGGCTCGCCGAATCGCCGGCGATCCGCGACGGCAAGCCGCTCGTCGTGCTGCATCCGTATCCGATGTTCCGCTACAAGCAATGGCGGCTCGAGGGCTGGGTCGAGATGATCGAATGGCTGCGCGCGCAGGGGTTTGCGATCGCGCTGTCGGGCGGCCCGGCCGATCGCGAGCGCGAGTACGCGGAGCAGGTCGCGGCCGAGGCGGGCGGCGACGTGCTGAACCTGGTCGGCCGCCTCACGTTCGGCGAAAGCGCGGAGCTGGTGCGGCGCGCGCGGCTGTTCATCGGGCCCGATACGGGCGCGACGCACGTTGCGGCCGCGACGGGCACCGACACGATCGCGCTGTTCGGTCCGTCCGATCCGGTGCGCTGGGGGCCGTGGCCGCAGCACTGGCCGGCGACCGAGAACCCGTGGGCGCTGCGCGGCTCCGCGCGGCACGGCAACGTATGGCTGCTGCAGGGCGAGGGCGATTGCGTGCCGTGCCGGCACGAAGGCTGCGAGCGCCATGTCGACAGCCACAGCGACTGTCTCGTCAATCTCGGCACGCAGCGCGTGAAGGCGGCGGCCGCCGAGATGCTCGGACTGAATCCGCCAGGCGCCGCCGGCGCGGTCGTCGACACGTCGCGACTGCACCGCGCGCGCCCGGACTGACGCGCGAAAGCCGTACGTTTCCTGATTCGAAAAGCGGGGGAGTGGCGACGCGTCGGCGCCGCGCGGCCGTGCTTCCGACAAGCGGCACGCATGCGCCGCCATTGAAGCCGTAGAAGCCGTAGAAGCGGAACCGGCGGCAGGCGGCAACGCGCGCCGCCCGCCGGCCCGCCGGATGATGCGTTACGCGCTGCGCCGGATCGCCGACGTTTCGCGCGGCAGCGCTTCCGTGCGCGTGCCGCAGCCGAGCAGGATCCCGGCGAGCAGCACCAGCAGGTGACCTTCGGCGAAATCGAGCAGCAGCGAATTCGCAAGGCTGCCGATCGCGAAGATCGCGAGCCACGCGAGCAGCACATGCCGCGAGCGCGGGTCGAGCGCGCGGCTGCCGCGCGCGATCTGCACGATCAGGTTCACGAACAGCAATACGCCGAGCGTGCCGAGCTGCACGGCCATCAGCAGGTATTCGTTATGCGGATTCGACGTGAGCTGGCCTTCGGCAGCCGTCTTGCCGGCCGTGAGCTTCTCGAACTCGAACTCGAGGCCGCCGGCGCCGTAGCCGATCACCGGGCGCTGGCGATACAGTTCGAGCCCCTTCTTGTACCACTCGAGACGCAGCCCGGTCGACGTGACCGCATCGGTCTGCCGATACTGCTGCACTTCCGACACGACCTTCACGAGCCGGCCGTCGTGCACCGTGCACGCGGCGACGACGAGCGCGACGCCGGCCAGGACCAGCGCCCCGGCGGCGAGCCCCGCGCGCAGCGCCGACTGGCGGCGCTGCAGCAGCACGAAGCGCACCGCGACGACAAGGATCAGCAGCAGCGCGATGACCTGCCCGGTGCGTCCCTGCAGCATCACGAACACGTTGATCAGCGACCATGCGGCCACGGCGGCATACGCGGCACGCGACAGCGCGGTGCGGGCCGACAGCGCGAGGTCGGCCGCCTGGTAGAACAGCAGCGCGCCGAACATGCCGGCCGCGATGTGGTTCTTGAACACCCAGGCGCGCGACAGCGGCAGTTCGCTCGAATGCGCGGGCCCGATCGCGGTCAGCCCGAGATAGTTGGTGGTCGACAGCAGCAGGATCACGCACAGCGTGCCGAACCAGGCGCGCCGCACGATCGGCGCCCAGTTCGAATGGCGGAAGGCCAGCACGGCAAACGGCAGCAGCAACAGCTTGTCGTACTTGGCGACCCAGTTCCACGCCTTCGGGTGCGGCGCGACCGTATAGGTGACGCTCGCGGCCAGTGCCGCGAGGATCAGGAGCGCCGCGAGCGACGCCGGTTCGGTGACGAACGTACGCAGGTCGCGCCAGAATTCGGGGGAGATGACGAGCGCGGCCGCGAACAGCCCGCAGAACACGTTGGTCAGCGCGGTCGAGACGGGCACCATGCAGAGCGCGACGACGGCGAAGGCGCGGGCGGCGGTCAGGCGCCGCGAGGCGGGAGCGGAAAACGAAAGCATCGGAACCTGTCGAATGGACGAATGCGGCATGCGGGCACCGTGCTGCGCGCCGCGCGTCCCGGCGGCACCGCGCGGGACGAAGCGCGCAGTATACGCGAAGCCGCGGGCGTTTCCGTGCCGTTTCCGGGGTCGGGTCAGCTGAACGCGCGCTTGATCCGCGAGCGCAGCAGCGCACGCTTCAGGCGGCCTTCGACGGCCGGCGTGTCGAGCGCGACACGCGCGCCGGCCGGTTCGCCGCGATGCAGGTAATAGCGGTCGAACGTGGCCTGCGTCATGCCCCATTTGTTGAGGAACTGGCGGCGGCCGTCGTTCTTGACGATCTTGCCGGTGCTCTTCTGCTGGAAGTGATAGACGAGGCTGTCGCCCACGCCGAGGAAGATCCGGCAGCCGGCGTCCCAGAATTTCATCGAGAAGTCGTTGTCGCTGCTCATCCCCGGCGACAGTTCGCTGCTGTAGCCGCCGATGCGGTTCCACCAGTCGCGGTGCACGAGCGTCGGCGGCCAGGTCGAGCCGAGCCAGTCCGCGCGCGCGAGCCGTGGCGTGGCCGCGACGAGGCCGGCCGCGTCGAACTGTTCGGCGTCACGGCCGAAGTTGCTGACGACGACGCACGGGTTGCGCGTGTCGACCGGCTCGACCATCGTGCCGGACAGCATGAACAGGTCGGTCGGCATCTGCTCGATGCGCCGCACGAGCGCCGCGTCCCAGCCCGGGCAGCAGTACATATCGTCGTTCATGTAGACGACGTAGTCGCGCGTCGCGCGGGCGGCGGCCAGGTTCACCGCGTGGCAGATGCCGATGTTGGCCGGCGACGCGGTGTGCTCGATGCCTTCGCTGCGCACCCAGTCGAGCGTGCCGTCCGCGCCGTCGTTCACGTGCACGATGATCTGGTGGTCGTACGCCGAATGACGGCGCAGGCTGTCGACGACGAGCTTGAGGTACGGCAGGTTGTTCCAGGTCGGGATGATGATGGAGAACATGGCGGTCGGATTCGGTGGTCGTCGTATCGGCGGCGCGCAGCGCTGCGCTGCGCCGTGCTCGGGCGCGCATGGCGCGCGGGCAGCCCGGCATTGTAACGCCGGGCCGGCCGCATGCCGGCGGCGTCAGGGTGGCGGCAGGGCGGGGCGCGCTCAGCGGGCCGCCTCGTGGCCGAGCTTCAGGAACCGGTAGTAGACGGTTTCCGCGTTGAACACGGCGATCATGAAGCCCGCGCGGCCGTCGAGAAACCCGCGCCGCAGCACGTAGGTCCGCACGAACGCCCACGCGCCGCGCGCGAGCGCCTTGCCGAAGCCGCCGCGCTGGCCGGCCGCGCGGCGCTGGCGCGCGCCGGCCGTCGAATACGCATCGAGCTTGCGCACGACGGTTTCGAAATCCTCGTACGAATAGTGCATCAGCTTGCCCGGCAGCCGCTGCGCGGGGGTGTCGAAGACGAGCCGCTCGTGCACCAGGTCGTCGGAGAAGCGGGCGGTGCCGCGCCGGAACAGGCGCGGCACCCAGTCCGGATACCAGCCGCTGTGGCGGATCCACTGGCCGCAGAAGCTCGACAGCCGGTCGAGCGCGTAGACCTGCGCGGCCGGTGTGCGGATGGCCGCGCGGATCGACTGTGCGAGTTCCGGGCTGACGACCTCGTCGGTGTCGAGCGACAGGATCCAGTCGGTGTCGAGCGCGTCGAGCGCGCGGTTCTTCTGCGGGCCGAAGCCCGGCCAGTCGCGCTCGACGATCACGCGGGCGCCGTGCGCGCGGGCGATCTCGACCGTATCGTCGGTGCTGCCGCCGTCGATCACGACGACGTCGTCGGCGAAGGTCAGCGCGTCGAGGCACTGCGCGAGCCGCGCGGCCGCGTTGAGGGCGATGAGGGCGACGCCGAGGGTGGGTTCTGCCATGAAATCGTCGAAAAGGCGGAGAAAACGGTGAGCGGCAGTATACCCGCGCGCAGGCAGCCGGCCGCTTCGGCGACGGCCATGCCGGCGGGGGCGGTCCAGCTATAATGTTGGGCCTTTTTCGGCACCCGCCGGACGGGGCGAATCCCGGGCAGTCACGCCCCGGGCGCCGCGTCGCGGCTCAAGAAGGATTGCCTTGGAAACCCAGAACACTCTTCGCAAACCGATGGACGGCACCGGTACCTCGCCGCTCACGGTCCTCAAGCGCCTGTGGCCGTACATCCGGCCGCTCATCGGCATCGTGCTGCTCGCCGTGATGACGATGGGCGTCGTCGCGGCCACGGAAGCCGGGATCCCGGCGCTGCTCAAGCCGCTGCTCGACCACGGCTTCGGCTCGCACGGCAGCGACAGCGCGAAATGGTACGTGCCGATCGCGGTGATCGGCCTCGCGCTCGTGCGCGGCGTGTCGCAGTACACGTCGAATTACCTGCTCAACTACGTATCGAACCGCATCCTGCTGCAACTGCGGCTCGAGATGTTCCAGCGGATGCTCCACACAGGCGCGTCGTTCTTCCAGCGCGAGACCGCGAGCACGGTGATCAACGCGATCGTGTTCGAGGTCAACCAGATCCTGTCGGTGCTGACCGGCGTGATGGTCACGCTCGTGCGCGACTCGCTGACCGTGGTGTTCCTGCTCGGCTACCTGTTCTACCTGAACTGGCGGCTCACGCTGATCGTCGCGGTGATCCTGCCGGGCATCGGCTGGCTCGTCAGCAAGATCAACCGCCGCCTGCGCCGCCTGAACCGCGAGCACCAGACGCTGACCAACGAGTTGTCGTACATCGTCGAGGAGACGGTCGGCGGCTACAAGGTCGTCAAGGTGCACAACGGCGAAGCATACGAGATGGACCGCTTCACGACGATGAGCAAGCGCCTGCGCGGCTACGCGATGCGCATGACGATCTCGGGCGGGCTCGCGCAGCCGCTCACGCAGTTCCTCGCGTCGATCGCGCTCGCGGTCGTGATCACGATCGCGGTCGTGCAGTCGACCAACGACCAGACGACGGTCGGCGGTTTCGTCGCGTTCGTCACGTCGATGCTGCTGGTGATTTCGCCGCTCAAGCACCTGATCGACGTCAACCAGCCGCTGCAGCGCGGGATGACGGCCGCCGAGCTGATCTTCGGGCTGATCGACGAGCCCGCCGAGCCGCAGGGCGGCGGCCGGGCGCTCGCGCACGCGCGCGGCGAGATCGAATTCCGCGACGTGTCGTTCGACTACGGCGCCTCCGAGCGGCCGACGCTCGACCGCATTTCGTTCAAGGTCGCGCCGGGCGAGATGATCGCGCTCGCGGGGCCGTCCGGCAGCGGCAAGACGACCCTCGTGAACCTGCTGCCGCGCTTCTTCGATCCGACGGGCGGCGCGATCCTGGTCGACGGCGTGCCGGTGGCCGACTACGACATCCACGCGCTGCGCGGCCAGATGGCGATGGTCAGCCAGGACGTCGTGCTGTTCAACGACACGATCGCCGCGAACGTCGCGTACGGGCAGACGCCCGACCGCGCACGCGTGCAGGCGGCGCTCGAGGCCGCGAACCTCGCCGACGCGGTCGCCGCGATGCCCGACGGGCTCGACACGCTGGTCGGCGGCAACGGGATGCGACTGTCGGGCGGTCAACGGCAGCGGCTCGCGATCGCGCGCGCGATCTACAAGGACGCGCCGATCCTGATCCTCGACGAGGCGACTTCCGCGCTCGATTCGGAATCCGAGCGTCACGTGCAGGCCGCGCTCGAGCGGCTGATGGAAGGGCGCACGACGCTCGTGATCGCGCACCGGCTGTCGACGATCGAGCGCGCGGACCGGATCCTCGTGCTCGAAGCCGGCAAGATCGTCGAAGAGGGCAGCCACGAAGAACTCCTGCGCCACGGCGGGCTGTACGCGCACCTGCACCGGATCCAGTACCAGCAGCAGGCGGCGTGACACAAAGTCGGGTCGCACCCGTGTGCTAGTCTTGTTCGGGCAAGTCCAGTTATTTCCGGTTCGACGTGACAACACGGAGGGAAGGACGATGAGGAAGATGCACGGGATGATGCTGGCCGCGCTGGTTGCGGCGGGTTTCGCCGCGCCGGTCGCGATGGCGCAGGGGCACGGCAACGACGACAACCACGGTGACCACGGCAATCACGGCATGCACCGCGGCCACGGCCCGAAGCACATGCCGCCCGGCCAGGCGATGCATCGCGACGACGACGTACCGCCGCGCTGGGCCGACCAGCCGCGCCGCGACTGGCACAAGGGCGACCGGCTCCCGGACGAATTCCGCGATCGCCAGTACGTGGTCGACGACTGGCGCGGCTATCGGCTGAGCCCGCCGCCGCGCGGCTATCACTGGGTCGGCGTCGGCGGCGACTATCTGCTCGTGCAGATCGGCTCGGGCATCGTGCTGCGGGTCGGTCCATAACACCTGCCATACCCGCCACACCTGCCACACCTGCCGCCGCTCATCGCTTCATCCGGCTGCCGGGGCATGCGTCCCGGCAGCCGCGTCACTTGTCCTGGTCCGACTTCGCCGCCCGGCGGAACCAGCGTCGCTCGATCCGCGACATTGCCCAGCACACCGCCAGCGCGCAGACGGTGCCGAGCGCGACTTCCCCGAGCCGCATCAGCGGAATGTCCCACAGCGGGCCGTTACCCGGAAACAGCAGCACGATCGTCGCGGTGACGCCGCCGAGCCGCGCCGCGCTGCCGACGTTCAGGCACCAGCAGCCGACGATCGTGATCGCGACCGCGATCGCATAGGCGACGAGGCGATCGCCGCCGAGCGCGGCCCCCGCGAAGCCGACCACGCCGCCGATCATCGCGCCGATGAACTGGTCGCGCGACAGCGACATCGTGTCCGAATAGTTGTGCTGCGTGACGGCGATCGCGGTGATCGCCGCCCACACGGCCTGCTCGGTGTGCAACGCGCGGCCGATTGCGTACGCGAGGCACGCGCCACACACGGCCTGCAGCGCCATCAGCGCGCCTTGCGTGAGGCGTTCGCCGAAAGTCAGCCCCTTGAACAGATCGAAGATCGACTGCTGGATCTGCTGGCGGGCTTCGTTGAGGGTCCTGATCGTATCCATCGTGTCGGCCAAGAAGCGGGGCGGCGGTGCGTGTGTCAGTGCGCCTGTTCGGACGAGGCGGCGGCCGGCGTGCCCTCGGGTGCGTCGCCGTTCTCGACGCGCGTTTCGGGCATCGCGAGCCAGACGAGCAGGACCGCGAGCGCGCCGGCAGCGGCGAGCCCGAAGAAGCTGATCGCGTTGCCGAAGTGATCGGCGACATAGCCGGCCACGGCCGTGCTGAGCGTCGCGCCGATCCCGGCCGCGAGCCCGAACAGCCCGATGCACAGGTTGTAGCGGCCCTTGCCGCCCGCGACGTCGGCCGCGATCAGCGGCAGCATCACGCCGAACACGGCCGCGCTGATGCCGTCGAGCATCTGCACCGGCACGAGCAGGTACGGGCTGCTCACGCCGGCGAACAGCAGCGCGCGCACCGGCAGCGCGGAGAAGCCGAGCAGCAGGATCGGCCGGCGTCCCCAGCGTTGCGAGGAACGGCCGACCCACGGCGACAGCATCGCGACGATCGCCTGCGGCACGATGATGCACGCGGCGATCACGAGCTGCACGTTCTCGCCCATCCCGGCCGTCACTTCGCCGGCCGCGAGGTTGAGCATCGCCGCGTTCGACAGGTGGAACAGCACGACGCACGCCGCGAAGATCAGCATCCGGCGATCGCGCAGCAGTTCAAGCAGCGTCTCGCGGTGCTCGCCTTCGTCGTGATCGTCGGGTTTCGACGAATGCGGGATCACTTCGTGCGTCGGCTGGATCATCGCGAGCGCGAACAGCGCGGGCAACGCCAGCACGGCGGTCAGCCAGAACACCGCGCGCGCGGAGAAATACTCGCCGGTGAGCCCCATCAGGCCCGCCGCGACCGCGCTGCCGATCGACGCCCAGCGTGCGTTGCGGCCGAGCCGGTCGCCGAGATCGGCACGGCCGACCAGCGAGAACGAGATCGCGGCCATCGCCGGCACGAGCATGCAGCTCGCGAAGCCGTGGAACACTTCGGCCGCGATCACCGGCACGATCGTCGGGCTCGACGCGAGCAGCACCGCGGACAGGATGATGGCCGCGATCGCCCACGCGGCCGCGCCTTTCTTGTTCTTCAGCGCATCGACGGCCGCGCCGCCCGGCACCTGGCTGACCATCGCGCTGATCGTGCCGATCGACAGCACCATGCCGATCTCGCCCTGCGTCCACTTGTGCGACGCGAGGTAGGACGCGATGAACGGACCGAACCCGGTTTGAACGTTTGCAACGAAAAAGTTGAGCCAGTCGAGGGACCGCAGACTGCGCACGCTGACGGAATGCTTGATCGTCATCGGGTGGCACTCGCAGACGAAGCCGGCACCGGTGCCGGGGCAACGGGCGGGAAGACCGCGACGATCGGCTTGTCGGCCGCGTAGGGCGGCGACGCCTTGATCTGCGCATCGTTCAGGTCGAGCTGCGGATGCAGCGCCTTGTCGCGCGTGACGAAGCGCAGCGCGCCCCAGCTCGCGGCGATCGAGCGGCGGTCGGTGTTGACGAGCCCGCCGAGGTCGAGCACGACCGCCTGCGGCTGCGCGGCGCGGTCGATCAGCACGTCGACGATGCGGCCGATCTTCGTGCCGTTCGGGCGCTCGACATCGCTGTCGAGCATCGGCAGTCGCGTCGCGGGTGACGCCGCGGCCGAACCGGACAGCGGCACGGCCTTCGGCCGCGCGGCCGGGGGCAGGTCGCCCGACGGCACGTCGAGCACGATCGGCTCCTGTTTGCCGCCCGGCGTGAAGCGGAACACGTTCCACGGGAAGATGACCTTGCGGTCGCCGACGCCCATGAAGCCCTGCAGGTTGACGATCATCTCGCGCGGCTTGCCGCTCGCGTCGGCCACCATGTCGACCGCGCGGCCGATCACTTTGCCGTTGCGGCGCGCGACCTCGCTGTCGAGCAGCGCATGGATCTGCGTGCGGTCGAGCGGGCGCGTCGCGACGATCGGGGCGGGAGGTGGTGGCGGAGGCGTCGGTGTTTCGGGGCGCTGCACGGGTTTCGGCCGCGTCACTTCGCGGTGCGGTTTCTTCGGTGCTTCCGGCGCTTCCGGCTGCGTCGGCGCCGGCACGGGCGGCATCGTCAGCGGTTCGCCGGCGGTTTCCTCGACGGGCTCGACGAGCGCCTCGCTGATCGGCGCGGGCGGATTCTGCGTCGGCAGCAGCCCGCAGCCGGACAGCAGCGCGGCGGCGAGAACGAGGAAGACCGTCGAGGACGGGAACGACATGCGGGATGCGGGAAACGGAAATCCGCCGCTCATTGACACTCACTCCATGGGTCGGGGGCCGGGCCCGGAGGCGCGCGGCTGGCGATGGATGGCGGGTGCGGGCGGCGCACCACGCGAGGTGAGAGTTTAACGTGTCTTCCTTTCAGGGCCGATTTCGATGGCTTGCTGGAGGCGGACTGTCGGGGAAAGGTAGGGATCGGCGGCCGTCGCGTCGCAGTCGGGCGACGGGGAAGGCCGGCGGATGAGGGGCGGCTCACACGGGTGCCGCCCCGGCCCGCCGCCGTCATGGCGGGCAGGCGCGGGCGCTGCATGAAGCAGGGAGAAAACGGAGCGTCAGGCGTCCGGATACCACGCGTCGGTGAATTCGCTGACCCGGACGTCGGTCAGCTCCGGACGTGCGGCCAGCCACGCCCGCACGTTCTCGCGGTCGGCGTCGGTGGTCGTGCCGCGCGGCGCGCCGGAGATCACGTAGGCGCCGATCCCTTCGTCAGCGGAGGCGACGGTCAGCAGCCCGTTCGCTTCGACGAAATCGATGAACGCATCGATCAGCTGGCCACGCTCGAGGTCGGACAACTCGTTGCGGTATTGCGCGGCCGCGTTGAACGCGAGTTCCTGGAACTCGGCGATGTGGAGTTTCTTGCGCTGGCGGCGGTTGTGGCGTTGGCTCATGGTATGTGGTGAGTGAATGTGAGGTGGGAAAGGATAGCGCGGCGGCCGCTGCGGGCACTGTCCCGACGTGCCACGCGGTCCGGCCGGTCGCGAAAGGGGCGAGCGTTGCGTCGTCGCGATATCGTGCTGTCGCGCGGCCGATCAGAAAACCATCGTTGAACAATCGATCGACTTGGCTTTCGCGGTGCGGCTCGGCCGGCGGCTGATTGCACGCGTGACCGAATGATACAGGGATGGCGAGCCTCTTCGGCTTTGCCAGGGCCGGCGGCTTCGAGTCGAGCGATACGAACCAGCGAATCGGCGAAATGCAAAAAGCCCGCTTGCTGTCGCAAAGCGGGCTTCGATGTTGGTTGCGGGGATAGGATTTGAACCTATGACCTTCGGGTTATGAGCCCGACGAGCTGCCAGACTGCTCCACCCCGCGGCGCGAATTATAGTGATACTGCTGCGGTGCGTCAAACGCTTAGTGACCAAAGTTGAAATCAAGCGGCCGTGCTTCGCTCGCCAGCGGGCGCTTACGTTGCCCGAGCCCTCGAAGCTCGGCGTGCCAACTGATATTTTTGCTCGATGCCCGCGGCAAGGGTCGGGGGCGATCTTCCGATTCGGAGATCGCCGCGCATGACCTTACATCAGCACGATGTCGTATTGCTCCTGGCTCAGGTTCGACTCGACCTGCAGCGACACCGGCTTGCCGATGAAGTCGATCAGCATCGCGAGATGCTGCGACTCCTCGTCGAGGAACAGGTCGATCACCTGTTGCGCGGCGATCACGCGGAATTCGCGCGGATTGAACTGGCGCGACTCGCGCAGGATCTCGCGCAGGATGTCGTAGCACACGGTGCGCGACGTCTTCACCTGGCCCTTGCCCTGGCAGGTCGGGCACGGCTCGCACAGCACGTGCGCGAGCGATTCGCGCGTGCGCTTGCGCGTCATCTCGACGAGCCCGAGCTGCGAGAAGCCGTTGACCGTCACGCGCGTGCGGTCGCGCGACAGCGCCTTCTTCAACTCGGACAGCACCGCGTCGCGATGCTCGGCGTTCTCCATGTCGATGAAGTCGATGATGATGATCCCGCCGAGGTTGCGCAGCCGCAGCTGCCGCGCGATCGTATGCGCGGCCTCGAGGTTGGTCTTGAAGATCGTGTCGTCGAAGTTGCGCGCGCCGACGTAGCCGCCGGTGTTCACGTCGATCGTCGTCATCGCCTCGGTCTGGTCGATCATCAAGTAGCCGCCCGACTTCAGGTCGACGCGGCGCGACAGCGCGCGCTGGATCTCCGTCTCGATGTTGTACAGGTCGAACAGCGGCCGCTCGCCGGTATAGTGATGCAGCTTCGGGCTCACCGCCGGCGTGAATTCGTTCGCGAATTCCGCGAGGCGCTGGTACGTCTCGCGCGAATCGACCTGGATGCGCGTCGTGTCGTCGTTCGCGAAATCGCGCAGCACGCGCTGCGCGAGATCGAGATCCTGGTACAGCAGGCTCGTCGCCGGCAGCCGCTGCGCCTGGGCCACGATGGTCGTCCAGGTCTTGCGCAGGTAGGCGACGTCGCCGGCCAGTTCGTCGGAGGTTGCGTCCTCGGCGATCGTGCGCACGATGTAGCCGCCTTTCTCGTCCGGCGGGATCACGGCGGTCAGCCGCGCACGCACGGCCTCGCGCTCGGCCTCGCTCTCGATCTTCTGCGAGATGCCGATGTGCGGCTCCTGCGGCAGGTAGACGAGCGTGCGGCCCGCGATGCTGACCTGCGTCGACAGTCGGGCGCCCTTCGTGCCGATCGGATCCTTGATCACCTGGACCATCAGCGTCTGGCCTTCGAACACGGTCTTCTCGATCGGCTGGTGCGGCACGCCCGACTGCGGCTCGCCCGCGAGGCGCGGATGCCAGATGTCGGCGACGTGCAGGAACGCCGCGCGCTCGAGACCGATGTCGATGAACGCCGACTGCATGCCGGGCAGCACGCGCACGACCTTGCCGAGGTAGATGTTGCCGACCCGCCCGCGCGACAGCGTGCGCTCGACGTGAAGCTCCTGCACCGCGCCTTGCTGGACGAGTGCGACCCGCGTTTCCTGCGGCGTGAGGTTGATCAGGATTTCTTCGTTCATGGTGCGATTCAGAAGGCGACGCGCGCGGTGCGCAGCAACGCGGCAGTCTCAAAAAGGGGCAGACCCATGATACCCGAATGGGAACCGTCGATTCGCTCGATGAATTCGGCCGCGCGTCCCTGGATCGCGTAGGCGCCCGCCTTGCCGAACGGTTCGCGGGTGTCGACGTAGCGCTCGAACGCGTCGCGCGGCGCGGCCGAAAAGCGCACCGACGAGCGCGACAGCGCGGGCGGCAGCAGTTCGCCGTCGGCGCCGACCACCGCGACGGCGGTCAGCACCTCGTGTTCGCGGCCTGCGAGGCGGGTCAGCATCGCGAGCGCATCGTCGGCATCGGTCGGCTTGCCGAGGATCGCGCCGTCGATGGTCACCGTGGTGTCCGCAACCAGCACCGGCGCGGCCGGCTTGCCGCTCGCGACGAGACGCGCCCGCGCGGCCTCCGCCTTCGCGACGGTCACGCGCTGCACGTACGCATCGGCGGCTTCGCCGGGCAGCTCGGCTTCGAGCGCCTCCGCGTCCTCGTCGGGGCGCGGCAGCAGCAATTCGAAGCGCACGCCGATCTGCTGCAGCAGCTCCTGGCGGCGCGGGCTTTGCGAAGCGAGGTAAAGGGTCGGAAAAAGGGCAGGGGGCGTGCTGGACGGCATGGTGTCGTTATCTCGTTGAGCGCGCGCGGCGCGCGTCCCGAGGACGGCACGTCATGCGCGATGGTAGGGGTGATTCTGCGTGATGCTCCACGCGCGGTAAAGCTGTTCGGCGAGCAGCACGCGCACCATCCCGTGCGGCAGCGTCATGCTCGAGATGCGCAGCAGCAGGTCGGCGCGCGCCTTGAGTTCCGGATCGAGCCCGTCGGCGCCGCCGATCACGAACGCGACGTCACGGCCGTCCTGCTGCCAGCCGGGCAGCGCCTGCGCGAGCTGCATGGTGGTCCAGTCGCGGCCGCGCTCGTCGAGCGCGACGATACGCGCGCCCTTCGGCAGCGCGGCCTCGATCTTCTGCCGCTCGGCCGCCATCACGCTTTCCGCGCTGCGGCCGCCCGAACGCAGTTCGGGCTTGATCTCGCGCAGCTCGATGCGCAGCTCGGGCGGCATCCGCTTCGTGTATTCGTCGAAGCCGGACGCGATCCAGCCGGGCATCTTGTGGCCGACCGCGAGGATGAAAAGCTTCATCGGGACGACTCGCTGCGGCTCAGCGGCGGCGGGCAGCCGTCTTGCGCGCCGGGCGTGCCGGCGCTTCTTCCTCGTCGTCCTCGTCTTCGCTGGCGGTAGCGAGACCGTTCGGACCCTTGCCGCCGCCGAGCTTCATCCGCACGGGCTTGTCGCCCCAGATTTCCTCGAGGTTGTAGTACTGGCGCAGCGCCGGTTGCAGGATGTGCACGATCGCGTCGCCGCAGTCGACCAGCACCCATTCGCCGGTGTCTTCGCCCTCGGAGCTGACGATGTCGCCGCCGGCTTCCTTGACCTTGTCGCGCACGCTCGATGCGAGCGCCTTGGTCTGTCGGTTCGACGTGCCCGACGCGACGATCACGCGGTCGAACAGTTCGGTCAGGTGGCTGGTGTTGAACACCTTGATGTCTTGCGCCTTGATGTCTTCTAGAGCGTCGACGATCACGCGCTGCAGTTTGCGGATATCCATGGAATCAGGAATGGTAGAGACGATGTTGAAGAATATAGGCCCAGACGGCGGCCGGCACATGCTCGGCCGACGCATCGGGCATTTGCGCGTGACGCGCGATGCATTCGCGCAGGTGTGCGCGGATGTCGGTTGCGGCGATATCGAACGCCAGCGTCGTGTCGATCAGCAGGTGGCCGGCCGGCGTCGCTTTCAGCACGTCGGCACCGGCCTGCCGCCGCGCGATTTCCTGCGCGACGTCCGGCGGCGCCGCGCCGAGGTCGAAGCCCGGGCGCGTCGACGCGCACACATGCGCGTAGTCGAACAGCTTGCGCCAGTCGCGCCACGTGTCGAGCCGCACCAGCTGGTCGGCGCCGATCAGCAGCGCCAGCGACGCATCGGGGCCGATCCGCTCGCGCCAGCGTGCGAGCGTCTCGACCGTATAGGTCGGCCCCGCGTGCTCGATCTCGTCGGTCGCGACGGTGACCGTCACGCCGGGCAGCGACAGCGAGCCGGCAGCGGCACGCGTCATCGCGAGCCGATGCTCGGCGGCCGACACGTCGCGCTTCTGGTACGGCTGCCCGGCGGGCAGCAGCGCGAGCTCGGTCAGGCCGAGCACGTCGGCGAACCGGCGCGCGAGCGCGAGGTGGCCGTCGTGGATCGGATCGAACGTGCCGCCCAGCAGGCCGATACGACGTGACAGCGGCTGCGGGACGGGGCGGGTGGTGGTGTCCAGAAAAACGTGTCCTGTTCTTGAGGCGACGGGGCGCGACGGGCTCAGACCCAGTCGCGCGGCACGAGGAACTCGCTCAGGCGCGCTTCCGGCGAGCCCGGCTCGGGCTGCCAGTCGTAACGCCAGTGCGCGACCGGCGGCATCGACATCAGGATCGACTCGGTCCGGCCGCCGCTTTGCAGCCCGAACAGCGTGCCGCGGTCGAACACGAGGTTGAATTCGACGTAGCGGCCGCGCCGGTAAGCCTGGAAGTCGCGTTCGCGCTCGCCGTACGGCAGCGCGACACGGCGTTCGACGATCGGCAGGTACGCGTTCAGGAACGCGTCGCCGACGCTTTGCATCATCTCAAACGAGCGTTCGAATCCGGGCTCGGAGAAATCGTCGAAGAAGATCCCGCCGATGCCGCGCGTTTCGTTGCGGTGCTTCAGGAAGAAATACTCGTCGCACCACGTCTTGAAGCGCGGGTAGAGCTCGGCGCCGAACGGATCGAGCGCGTCCTTGCAGGTCTGGTGGAAATGCCGCGCGTCGTCCTCGAACGGATAAACCGGTGTCAGATCCATGCCTCCGCCGAACCAGAAGATCGGCGCGTCGCCGGGCTTCGTCGCGATCAGCATCCGCACGTTCATGTGCACGGTCGGGCAGTACGGGTTGTGCGGATGCAGCACGAGCGACACGCCGAGCGCCTCGAAGCCGCGGCCGGCCAGTTGCGGGCGCGCGGCGCTCGCCGACGGCGGCAGCGCATCGCCCGCGACGTCGGAAAAACCGATCCCCGCGCGCTCGAACACGCGGCCGCCTTCGAGAATCCGCGTGCAGCCGCCGCCGCGCAGGCGCTCCTCGGGCCCGCGCTGCCACGCGTCGGTCGCGAGCGGCGTGCCGTCGAGCGCGCCGAGCGCGTCGGCGATGCGTGTCTGCAGGCCCTGGAGATACGTGCGCACGCGCGCCACGTCGTAGGTCGAATCGGTCATGTCTGGACTGGCTGCTCCCGCGCGAAGCGGGGGCCGTAAAAAAGGCATCTGCCGGGCATTCTATCGAACCCCGGCAGAGGAGGCCGCCGTTTGCGACGGCAAAGCGGCGGTCAGGGTATTACGTGCTCTTGCGATTCAGCGCGCGGAAGCCGATGTCGCGGCGATACTGCATGCCTTCGAAATTGATCTGGTTGATCGTGTCGTACGCATGCTGCTGCGCTTCGCGCACCGAATCGGCGAGGCCGACCACGCACAGCACACGGCCGCCGGACGTCGTCAGCTTGTCGCCGTCGAGCGTCGTGCCCGCATGGAACGTCACGGCCTGTTCGGTCTCGGCCGGGATCCCGTTGATGCGGTCGCCCTTGCGCGGCGCGTCCGGATAGCCGTGCGCGGCCAGCACGACGCCGAGCGCGGTGCGGCGGTCCCAGTCGAGCTCGACCGTGTCGAGCGTGCCCGCGATCGCCTGTTCGACGACCTTCGAGAAATCGCTCTTCAGGCGCGCCATGATCGGCTGCGTCTCGGGGTCGCCCATCCGGCAGTTGAATTCCAGCGTGCGCGGATTGCCTTCCTTGTCGATCATCAGGCCCGCATACAGGAAGCCCGTGAAGCGGATGCCGTCCTTCTCCATCCCGCGTACCGTCGGCATGATGATTTCGCGCATCACGCGTGCGTGCATCTGCGGCGTGACGATCGGCGCGGGCGAATAGGCACCCATGCCGCCCGTGTTCGGGCCGCGGTCTTCGTCGAGCAGGCGCTTGTGGTCCTGGCTGGAAGCCAGCGCCAGCGCGTGCTTGCCGTCGACCATCACGATGAAGCTCGCTTCCTCGCCGTCGAGGAATTCCTCGATCACGACGCGCGCGCCGGCGTCGCCGAGCTTGTTGCCCGACAGCATCATGTCGACCGCGGCGTGCGCTTCTTCCAGCGTCATCGCGACGACGACGCCCTTGCCGGCCGCGAGGCCGTCGGCCTTCACGACGATCGGCGCACCCTTCGCGTCGATGTACGCGTGGGCTGCAGCCGCGTCGGAGAAGGTTTCGTAGTCGGCGGTCGGGATGCCGTGGCGCTTCATGAACGCCTTCGCGAAATCCTTCGAGCTTTCGAGCTGCGCGGCTTCGCGGGTCGGGCCGAACACCTTCAGGCCGCGGGCGCGGAACAGGTTGACGATACCGGCCGCGAGCGGCGCTTCCGGCCCGACGAGCGTGAACGCGACGCCTTCGCTTTCCGCAAAATCGGCCAGCGCGTCGAGCGACGTGATGTCGACGTTCTTCAGACGCTCGTCCTGCGCCGTGCCGCCATTGCCGGGCGCGACGTAGACCATCTGGACGCGCGGCGATTGCGCGAGCTTCCACGCCAGCGCATGTTCGCGGCCGCCGGAACCGACGACGAGTAGTTTCATGGGATTCCCCGCAGACTAGAAAACAGGGCGGCCGGCACGCTCAGGCGCGCCGGCCGCGAAATCGGTCGGGCCGCCGTCGCAACGCTGCGCACGGCGGCCGGCATCTCATTCCTCGACGATGACGGCGTTCGTATACACGTCCTGTACGTCGTCGAGGTTCTCGAGCGCGTCCAGGAGCTTCTGCATCTTCGCCGCGTCGTCGCCGGTGAACTCGACTTCGTTCTGCGGCTTCATCGTCACTTCGGCGAGTTCGGCCTTGAAGCCCGCGGCTTCGAGCGCGTCCTTCACAGCCGAGAACGTCTGCCAGTCGCACAGCACCTCGATCGAGCCGTCTTCGTTCGTGCTGACGTCGTCCGCACCGGCTTCGAGCGCCGCTTCCATCAGCGCGTCTTCCGACGTGCCGGGCGCGAACAGGAACTGGCCGACGTGATCGAACATGAACGCGACCGAACCGTCGGTGCCCATGTTGCCGCCGAACTTCGAGAACGCGTGGCGGACTTCCGCGACCGTGCGGGTGCGGTTGTCGGTCAGCGTGTCGACGATGATCGCCGCGCCGCTGATGCCGTAGCCTTCGTAACGGATTTCTTCGTAGTTCGCGCCGTCCGCGCCGCCGACGCCGCGATCGATCGCGCGCTTGACGTTGTCCTTCGGCATGTTCGCGTCGGCCGCCTTGTCGACCGCGAGACGCAGGCGCGGGTTCGAGTTCGCGTCGCCGCCGCCGAGGCGGGCCGCGACCTGGATTTCCTTGATCAGACGAGTCCAGATCTTGCCGCGCTTCGCGTCGGCCGCTGCCTTCTTATGCTTGATGTTGGCCCATTTCGAATGACCAGCCATACCTTTCTCCGTGCCCGGGCGCGCTGCGCGGGCGATTGTGCCAATGTGTCGTTGAGTCGGCGGCCGTGTCGGCGGGCGTGATGCCGCGGGGCCGCGCGTGTCGAGTGGAACGTGATTTTATCACGCGGCGACCGTCGTTTCGGGGCCGCCGCGCATGGGCGAACGGCCGGGGCGGCCGTCACGGGCCGCCGGGCCGCGCGGCCCGGCGGTGCCGGCAGGCCGGTTCCGTCAGTTCTTGGTGCCGAACAGGCGGTCGCCCGCGTCGCCCAGGCCCGGCACGATGTACGCGTGCTCGTTCAGATGCGAGTCGAGCGACGCGACGAACAGCTTCACGTCCGGGTGCGCGTCCTGGAATACCTGCACGCCTTCGGGCGCGGCGACCAGCGCGACGAACATGATGTTCGCGGCCGGCACGTTGCGGCGCTTGAGCACGTCGACCGCGTGCACGGCCGAGTAGCCGGTCGCGACCATCGGGTCGCACAGGATGAAGATGCGGTCTTCCAGGTCCGGCAGGCGCACCAGGTATTCGACCGGGCGGTGGTCGTCGGCGCGGTACACGCCGATGTGGCCGACGCGCGCGGACGGCACCAGGTCGAGCAGGCCGTCCGACATCCCGATGCCGGCGCGCAGCACGGGCACGATCGCGAGCTTCTTGCCCGCGATCACCGGTGCGTCGACCGCCACCAGCGGGGTTTCGACCCGCTTGGTCGTGATCGGCAGGTTGCGGGTGATCTCGTAGCCCATCAGCAGCGTGATCTCGCGCAGCAGTTCGCGGAACGTGCGCGTCGACGTGTCCTTGTCGCGCATGTGGGTCAGCTTGTGCTGGATCAGCGGGTGATCGGTGATGAAGAGATTCGGGAAACGGCTGTCCTGTTTCATGACGGGGTGCCTTGGCGGCAAAAGGGGATCGGGGGCGGCGCCGGCGCCAGGCCGGCCGCCGCTCATGGCCGCAATTTTACCAAGGCGCGCCACGTGATCCGGATATTATCGACGTCTCACGACAATCCGCGCGCCGTGTTCGCCCGCTCGCGACCGTTCGCGACCGTTCGCCCGCCCGGCGAACCGGCCTGCGACCCGTCGGCGACCCGGCCCGTCCGGCGCGCGTCGCCATAAAGGAATCGACGATGGATCTCGGCATCGCAGGAAAGACCGCGCTCGTGTGCGCGGCGAGCAAGGGGCTCGGGCGCGGCTGCGCGGAAGCGCTGGCCGCCGAGGGCGTGAACCTCGTGATCGTCGCGCGCACGCGCGACACGCTGGAGGAAACCGCGGAGGAGATCCGCGCAGGGTCGAACGTGTCGATCACCGCCGTCGCCTGCGACATCACGACGCCCGACGGCCGCGCGGCCGCGCTCGCCGCGTGCCCGCAGCCGGACATTCTCGTGACGAATGCCGGCGGGCCGCCGCCCGGCGACTTCCGCGATTTCTCGCACGACGACTGGATCCGCGCGCTCGAGTCGAACATGCTGACGCCGATCGAGCTGATCCGCGCGACCGTCGACGGGATGATCGGCCGCGGCTTCGGCCGGATCGTCAACATCACGAGCTCGGCCGTGAAGGCGCCGATCGACGTGCTCGCGCTGTCGAACGGCGCGCGCTCGGGGCTGACCGGCTTCGTCGCGGGGCTGTCGCGCAAGGTCGCGGGGCAGGGCGTGACGATCAACAACCTGCTGCCCGGGCTGTTCGACACCGACCGGATCGCGACGACGCTCGCCGCGTCGGCGAAGGCGCAGGGCGTGAGCGTCGACGAGATGCGCGCGCGGCGCGCGAAGGAAATCCCGGCCGGGCGCCTCGGCACGCGCGCCGAATTCGGCGCGGCGTGCGCGTTCCTCTGCAGCGTGCATGCCGGCTATATCACCGGGCAGAACTGGCTGCTCGACGGCGGCGCGTATCCGGGCACGTTCTGACGCGCGCACCGCCGTTCAAACATACGACAACAATCGACCCACGAAGGAAACGGAGATGAGCAAACCCCGCATCGCACTGATTGCGCACGACGCGAAGAAGGACGAGATCGTCGCGCTCGCGGGCCAGTACCGCGCGACGCTCGCGCAATGCCGGCTGGTCGCGACCGGCACCACGGGCGGCCGCATCGCCGCCGCGCACGGGCTCGAGGTCGAGCGCAAGCTGTCGGGGCCGCAAGGTGGCGACCTGCAGATCGGTGCGGAGCTGGCCGAAGGCCGCGTCGACATCGTCGTGTTCCTGCGCGACCCGATGACCGCGCAGCCGCACGACCCGGACATCACCGCGCTGGTGCGCGCATGCGACGTGCACGACGTGCCGGTCGCGACGAATGTCGCGACCGCGCGGATGTTGCTCGACGATCTGGCGCGCAACATGCAGGACGTTTGCTAGGCGTTCGGCACGCGTGAGTGTGCGTGCTTGCCGCCATCTGTCGTGTGGATGACATGTGACGGATGGCGGTGAGCGTTGACGGGGTGAAAGAAAACGTGTGGTTTCAAGCAGATCGTTCCCGCTTAACCGCAAGGATGCTGCTGCTGCAGGATGCGGGCGATCAGGCCTGCTGCGTTTGTGCGCAGCGCATCGTTCGGCAGTTTTCGAAGACCGCCGATCACTTCCGAATCGATCTCTCCGGATTTGATGCGCCCGTTGTCGCACCAGTCCTTGCCTTCGGTCATGTCGGCCACGCCGGCCAGATAACCGGTCATGACGTGGCGCTCGGCGTCGGCGTACGGATTGTTGTCCGTACGGCTGATGCCGTTGAGCAGCCGCGCACCGTCGACGCGTGGGAGCGCGGCTCCGTTCGCGATGCCGATACCTGCCGACAACGATGCGAAAACAAATGCATTGCGGATGAAAAGGGCGTTCATGGCATGGGGTTCGTGAATTCGGCGCAAAGCAAAATAGCACGGTCACCATCCCGGAAATCTCCATGGACCGCATGATTTCGCGGGGGACCGCACGGTGCAATGGGTGGCGACGCTTTGCCATCGCTGAATGGACAGCCATTCGTCCGACCCGAAGATGATTCCTTGAACGTGGCGAAATGTTGCACGTGGGGCACGTGCCGCACGCGAGACGAGCGCAAGGTCGCGACGGACCGGATGCCGCGCCATCCGCCGGAATGCACGTCACGTGCCGATCGTTTTTCGCGAAGACCCTACGGTCGTGAAGGGATTGACCCGGCGTGCAGCACGAGCGCGCGCGACGCGCGAAAATCACGCGCAGTGTCCCGCGTCTGCCCGCCTCGCCGTTCGGGGGCAGCGACGTATTTGCCGAACCGAATTTCCAGACAAGCGAGGAGCGAAACGATGCCGAAAGCAATCCGATACGACCAGGCAGGCGGCCCGGACGTGATGAAGTGGGTCGACGTCGAGGTCAGCGAGCCGCAGGCGGGCCAGGTCCGCGTCAAGCAGCATGCGGTCGGGCTCAACTATATCGACGTGTATTTCCGCACCGGCCTCTATCCGCAGCCGTTGCCCGCCGGGCTCGGGATGGAGGCGGCCGGCGAGGTGACGGCGGTCGGCGATGACGTGACCGCGTTCAAGCCCGGCGACCGCGTCGCCTATGTGTGGTCGTCGCCCGGCGCGTACGGGCAGGAGCGCGTGCTGCCCGCCGACCGCCTCGTCAAGCTGCCGGACGGCATCAGCTACGACGCAGCGGCGTCGGTGATGCTGCAGGGCCTGACCGCGCACTACCTGCTGCGCCGCACGTATCCGGTCAAGGCCGGCGACACGATCCTGATCCATGCCGCGGCGGGCGGCGTCGGCCTGCTGGTCTGCCAGTGGGCGAAGGCGCTCGGCGCAACGGTGATCGGCACGGTCGGCTCCGACGAGAAGGCCGAACTCGCGAAAGCGCACGGCTGCGACCACCCGATCGTCTACACGCGCGAGAACTTCACGCAGCGCGTGAGGGCGATCACGAGCGATGCGCTCGTGCCGGTCGTCTACGATTCGATCGGCAAGGACACCTACATCGGTTCGCTCGACTGCCTCGCGCCGCTCGGGCTGTTCGTCAGCTTCGGCAACGCGTCGGGCCCGCTGCCGCCGATCGACTCGAAGGAGCTCTCGTCGCGCGGTTCGCTGTTCTTCACGCGGCCGACGCTGTTCTCGTACATCGCGAAGCGCGCCGATCTCGAAGCCGCGGCCGCCGAGCTGTTCGACGTGATCCTGTCGGGCAAGGTGAAGACGAGCATCAACCAGCGCTATCCGCTCGCGGAAGTCGGCCGCGCGCATGCCGACCTCGAGTCGCGCAAGACGACCGGCTCGACGATCCTCGTTCCCTGACGCATCCCTTCGCGCCGGCACCGCGCCGGCGCGCACCCTGGCGGGCGGCGCCGGTCGCCGTCCGTCCAGTCTTCGTCTCGACCGACGTTCGGTTCGCTGTTCCGCCCGACGTCCCGCCCGCTGTCCCGCCGCCGTCCCACCCGCCGTCCCACCCGCCGTTCCACCCGCCGTCCCCCGCCGCACGCGTTTACGCGTTTTTTATACCGGCCCGATGACCTTTGACCCGTCCTTTACGCGCGTTCCCATAAGGTTCTAGTCGTCCGATTTCGACGACGGAGAACACAAAAATGGATGGGGTTTTCATCGGCGCACTGGTGCTGTTCACAGCGCTGATCCTCGGTTTGCTTGCCGGTTGCGAGACGCTCGCGCAATACGGCCGCGGGGGGCGCGCATGACCTGGATGCTTTGGCTGGCGGGTGCCTCGACGGCCCTGCTGTTCGCGTATCTCGTCTTTGCGCTGCTGCGCGCGGAGGACATCGAATGAACGCGAACAACCTGTTGCAGACGCTGCTGTTCATCGTCGTGCTGCTTGCGGCGGCCGTGCCGGTCGCGCGCTACCTGACGGCCGTGATGGACGGCAGCTCGCGCGTCGTGCGCGTGTTCGGACCGCTCGAGCGCGCGCTGTACCGCATCGCCGGCGTCGACGCCGGCACCGAGATGAACTGGAAGCGCTACGCGGTCGCGACGATCGCATTCAACGCGCTCGGCGCGCTGTTTCTCTACGACCTGCTGCGCCTGCAGGGTTTCCTTCCCGGCAATCCGCAGCAGTTCGGCGCGATGACGACTGACGGCGCATTCAACACGGCCGTCAGCTTCGTCACCAACACGAACTGGCAGGACTACACGCCCGAGCAGACCGTCAGCTACCTGACGCAGATGCTCGGCCTGACCGTGCAGAACTTCCTGTCGGCCGCGACCGGCATCGTCGTCGTGATCGCGCTGATCCGCGGCTTTGCGCGCCACACCGCGCAGACGATCGGCAACTTCTGGGTCGACCTCACGCGCGTGACGATGTACGTGCTCGTGCCGATGTCGGTGGTGATCGCCGCGCTGCTGATGAGCCAGGGCGTGATCCAGAACATGAAGGCCTACCAGGACGTGCCGGTGCTGCAGACGAGCACCTATGCGGCGCCGAAGCTCGACGCGCAGGGCAACCCGGTGAAGGACGACAAGGGTAACGCGGTCACGGTGCCGACGCAGCTGACGAAGCAGACACTCGCGATGGGCCCGGTCGCGTCGCAGGAAGCGATCAAGATGCTCGGCACCAACGGTGGCGGCTTCTTCAACGCGAACTCCGCGCATCCGTACGAGAACCCGACGCCGTTCGCCAACTTCGTTCAGATCTTCGCGATCCTGATCATTCCGGCCGCGCTGTGCCTCGTGTTCGGCCGGATGATCGGCGACCGCCGGCAGGGCATCGCGGTGCTCGCGGCGATGACGGTCGCGTTTGCGGTCGCGATCGGCGTCGAGGTGAGCGCCGAGCAGGCCGGCAACCCGGCGCTCGCCGCGCTGCACGTCGACCAGTCGACGAGCGCGCTGCAGCCGGGCGGCAACATGGAAGGCAAGGAAACGCGCTTCGGCATCGCGCAGACCGGCATCTTCACGGTCGCGACGACGGCCGCGTCGTGCGGCGCGGTCGACACGATGCACGATTCGCTGACGCCGCTAGGCGGTCTCGTGCCGATGCTGCTGATGCAGCTCGGCGAGGTGATCTACGGCGGTGTCGGGTCCGGTCTCTACGGGATGCTGGTGTTCGCGCTGCTCGCGGTGTTCGTCGCGGGCCTGATGATCGGCCGCACGCCGGAATACGTCGGCAAGAAGATCGAGTCGTACGAGATGAAGATGGTGTCGATCGTCGTGCTGCTCACGCCGCTGCTGGTGCTGGTCGGCACGTCGATCGCGGTGCTGGCCGATGCGGGCCGTGCCGGCATCGCGAACCCGGGCCCGCACGGCTTCTCGGAAATCCTGTACGCGTTCAGCTCGGCCGCGAACAACAACGGCAGCGCGTTCGCGGGCCTGACGGTCGGCACGCCGTTCTACAACTGGATGACCGCGATCGCGATGTGGTTCGGCCGCTTCGGCACGATCGTGCCGGTGCTGGCGATCGCCGGCTCGCTCGCCGCGAAGAAGCGCATCGCGGTGACGAGCGGCACGCTGCCGACGCACGGCCCGCTGTTCGTCGTGCTGCTGCTCGGCACCGTGATGCTGGTGGGCGCGCTGACCTACGTGCCGGCGCTCGCGCTCGGCCCGGGCGTCGAGCATCTGATGATGTGGCTGGGTGCGTAACGCGCGCCCGCATGGCGACACATTGAAAAGACTGAAGAGCTTGAAGAGATCGCAATGACTCAACATTCCGCAACACGGTCCATGTTCGATCCGGCGCTGCTGCGCCCGGCGATCGTGGATTCGTTCAAGAAACTCACGCCGCGCACGCAGTTCCGCAACCCGGTGATGTTCTGCGTGTACGTCGGCAGCATCCTGACCACGATCCTGTGGATCGCGGCGCTCGCCGGCCAGGCCGAGGCGCCCGCGGGTTTCATCCTCGCGATCGCGCTGTGGCTGTGGTTCACCGTGCTGTTCGCGAACTTCGCCGAAGCGCTCGCCGAAGGGCGTTCGAAGGCGCAGGCCGCGTCGCTGCGCAGCGCGAAGAAGGACGTGATGGCGAAGAAGCTCAACGAGCCGCATCCGAAGTCGCCGATCCGCATCACGACCGCGTCGGACCTGCGTAAAGGCGACGTCGTGCTGGTCGAGGCCGGCGACGTGATCCCGGCCGACGGCGAAGTCGTCGACGGCGTCGCGTCGGTCGACGAATCGGCGATCACCGGCGAATCCGCGCCGGTGATCCGCGAATCGGGCGGCGACTTCTCGTCGGTGACCGGCGGCACGCGCGTGCTGTCCGACTGGATCGTCGTGACGGTCACCGCGAACCCCGGCGAGGCGTTCCTCGACCGGATGATCGCGATGGTCGAGGGCGCGAAGCGCAAGAAGACGCCGAACGAGGTCGCGCTGACGATCCTGCTCGTCGCGCTGACGATCGTGATGCTGCTCGCGACCGCGACGCTGCTGCCGTTCTCGATGTTCTCGGTCGAAGCGATGAAGGCCGGCCACGTAGTGACGATCACCGCGCTCGTCGCGCTGCTGGTGTGCCTGATCCCGACGACGATCGGCGGGCTGCTGTCGGCGATCGGCGTGGCCGGGATGAGCCGGATGATGCAGGCGAACGTGATCGCAACGTCGGGCCGCGCGGTGGAAGCGGCCGGCGACGTCGACGTGCTGCTGCTCGACAAGACCGGCACGATCACGCTCGGCAACCGCCAGGCGTCGATGTTCGTGCCCGCGCCGGGCGTGAGCGAGGAGGCGCTGGCCGATGCGGCGCAGCTGTCGTCGCTCGCCGACGAGACGCCGGAAGGCCGCAGCATCGTTGTGCTCGCGAAGGAACGCTTCAACATCCGCCAGCGCGACATGGCGCAGCTGCATGCGACCTTCCTCGGCTTCTCCGCGCAGACACGGATGAGCGGCGTCGATCTCCCGGGTCGCGAGATCCGCAAGGGTGCGGCCGATGCGATCCGCCGCTACGTCGAGACGCACGGCAGCCGCTTCCCGGATGAAGTGCGCCGCGCGGTCGACGACGTCGCGCGTCGCGGCAGCACGCCGCTCGTCGTGGCCGACCTGCACGACGGCGTCGCGCGCGTGCTCGGCGTGATCGAGCTGAAGGACATCGTGAAGGGCGGCATCAAGGAGCGCTTCGCGGAACTGCGCAAGATGGGCATCAAGACCGTGATGGTGACGGGCGACAACCGGCTGACGGCCGCGGCGATCGCGGCGGAAGCGGGCGTCGACGACTTCCTCGCGGAAGCGACGCCGGAAACCAAGCTCGCGACGATCCGCGAGCATCAGGCGGCGGGGCGCCTGGTCGCGATGACGGGCGACGGCACCAACGACGCGCCGGCGCTCGCGCAGGCCGACGTGGCGGTGGCGATGAACACCGGCACGCAGGCGGCGAAGGAAGCCGGCAACATGGTCGACCTCGATTCGAACCCGACGAAGCTGATCGAGATCGTCGAGATCGGCAAGCAGATGCTGATGACGCGCGGCTCGCTGACGACCTTCTCGATCGCGAACGACATCGCGAAGTACTTCGCGATCATCCCGGCCGCGTTCGTGACGACGTACCCGCAACTGCGCGTGCTCGACATCATGCATTTGACGTCGCCGGCCTCCGCGATCCTGTCCGCGGTGATCTTCAACGCGCTGATCATCGTCGCGCTGATCCCGCTCGCGCTGAAGGGCGTCACCTACCGGCCGCTCGGCGCCGCGTCGCTGCTGCGCCGCAACCTGCTGGTGTACGGCCTCGGCGGCGTGCTGCTGCCGTTCCCGTTCATCAAGCTGATCGACATGACGCTCGCCGCGCTCGGCTGGGCCTGATGCGCCGCATTTGAAGGAACCCTCATGAAAACGTTGATTCGCCCGCTCGTCGTGATCTTTGTCGTCCTGACCGCCGTGACGGGGCTCGCCTATCCGGCCGTGATGACCGTGTTCGGCCAGGCCGTGTTTCCGTCGCAGGCGAACGGCAGCCTGATCGAGCAGGGCGGCCGCGCGGTCGGCTCCGCGCTGATCGGCCAGCCGTTCGATGCGCCGAAGTATTTCTGGGGCCGCCTGTCGGCCACGTCGCCGATGCCGTACAACGCGACCGGCTCCGGCGGCTCGAACCTCGGCCCGCTGAACCCGTCGCTCGCCGACCAGGTGAAGGCGCGCATCGCCGCGCTGCGCGACGCCGGCACCGACATGTCGAAGCCCGTGCCGGTCGACCTCGTGACGGCGTCGGCGAGCGGCCTCGATCCGGAGATCACGCCGGCCGCGGCCGCGTACCAGGTCGAGCGCGTCGCGAAGGCGCGTAACCTGACCGCCGACGCGGTCGCGCAGCTCGTCGCCGCGAACACGACGGGCCGCCAGTTCGGCGTGCTCGGCGAGCCGCGCGTGAACGTGCTGAAGCTGAACCTCGCGCTCGACGCGGCGCAGGCCGCGCACTGAACGCGCGGCCGGGCTCCCGGCGCGGCAACCGGCGTGCGGCGCGGCCCGATCCGCGCCGCACGCGCTTGTCCGACGGCGCATGCGCCGTCTTTGCCTTTTGCGGCGATTTGGAACCACAATGACAGTACTCGTTCGCCATCCCGCGTTTCGCCTTCCTGACGCATGAACCGCCCCGATCCCGACCAACTCCTCGACAAGCTGCAGCGCGACGAAGAAAAGCAGCGGCGCGGCCAGCTGAAGATCTTCTTCGGCGCGTCCGCCGGCGTCGGCAAGACCTATGCGATGCTGCAGGCCGCGCGCCAGCGGCTGCAGGACGGCGTCGACGTCGTCGTCGGCATCGTCGAGACCCACGGCCGCGGCGAAACCGCCGCACTGCTCGACGGCCTCGACGTGCTGCCGCTCGCGCGCATCGAGTATCGCGGCCGCACGCTCGCCGAATTCGATCTCGACGGCGCGCTCGCGCGCGCGCCGCAATTGATCCTCGTCGACGAACTCGCGCATTCGAACGTGCAGGGCGCGCGCCACCTGAAGCGCTGGCAGGACGTCTACGAACTGCTCGACGCGGGCATCGACGTCTATACGACGGTCAACGTGCAGCACCTCGAAAGCCTGAACGACGTGGTCGGCGCGATTACCGGCATCCGCGTGTGGGAGACCGTGCCCGACCGCGTGTTCGACGCGGCCGACGAAGTCACGCTGGTCGACCTGCCGGCCGAGGAGCTGCTCGAGCGGATGCGCGACGGCAAGGTCTATCTCGCGCAGCAGGCCGAGCGCGCGGTGCGCAACTTCTTCCGCAAGGGCAACCTGATCGCGCTGCGCGAGCTGGCGCTGCGGCGCACGGCCGATCGCGTCGACGCGCAGATGCGCGAGTACCGCGCCGACCGTTCGATCCAGCGCATCTGGCAGGCGCGCGAGCGGCTGCTCGTGTGCGTCGGGCCGGGCCCCGAGGCGCCGACGCTCGTACGCGCGGCCGCGCGGCTCGCGGCGAGCCTGAAGGCCGACTGGATCGCCGTATACGTCGAGACGCCGCGGCTGCAGCGGCTGCCCGACGCGCGGCGGCAGCGCACGCTCGACGCGTTGAAACTCGCGGCCGAGCTCGGCGCGGAGACGGCCACGCTCGCGGGCGACGACGCGGTCGCCGCGCTGATCGGCTATGCGAAGGTGCGCAACGTGTCGAAGCTCGTCGCGGGCGGCTCGCCGAAGGTCGGGCTCGCGCGCCGCTTCGCGCGGCCGTTCGGCGAACAGCTCGCCGAACGCGCGGGCGACGTCGACCTGATGCTGATCCGCGCGTCGGCGAGCGACGAAGTGCGCGCGGCGCCGCTCGACGCGCGCGCACGCGACTGGCGCGACGCGTTCGCGCAATTCGGGTTGCGGCGTTCGCCGCCGCGCCACTACCTGTACGCCGCCGCGATCTGCGCGGCGATCACCGGTGTCGCGAGCGTCGTGTCCGAGCGGCTCGACCTCACGAACCTCGTGATGCTGTACCTGCTCGGCGTCGTGTTCTCGGCCGTGCGGCTCGGGCGCGGCCCGGGCGTGCTGCAGTCGTTCCTGTCGGTCGCCGCGTTCGATTTCTTCTTCGTGCCGCCGCGCATGTCGTTCTCGGTCAGCGACACGCAGTACCTGCTGACCTTCTTCGGGATGCTGCTGACGTCGCTCGTGATCAGTCACCTGACGTCGACGCTGACGCGCCAGGCGAGCATCGCGCAGCGCCGCGAGCGCCGCACCGGCGCGATCTACGCGATGGCGCGCGAGCTCGGCGCGGCGCTGACGACCGAGCAGATCGTCGAGATCGGCAGCCGCCACGTGGGCGAGGTGTTCCGCGCGCGCGTCGCGTTCCTGCTGCCCGACAGCGCGGACCAGGTGCGGCAGAAGATCGAGGAACCCGACGCGGCCGTCACGCTGACGGGCGCGGATCTCGACAGCGACGTCGGCCAGTGGGTGTACGACCAGCAGAAGCCGGCCGGCCGCGGCACCGACACGCTGCCCGCCGCCGCCGCGCTGTACCTGCCGCTGAAGGCGCCGATGCGTACGCGCGGCGTGCTCGCGGTCGCGTCGCGCGAGCCGCGCGAGCTCGAGGTGCCCGAGCAGCAGCGGATGCTCGACGCGTTCGCCGCGCAGATCGCGCTTGCGCTCGAGCGCGTGCACTACGTCGAGATCGCGCGCGACGCGCTCGTCAACATGGAATCCGAGCGGCTGCGCAACTCGCTGCTGTCGGCGATCTCGCACGACCTGCGCACGCCGCTCACGACGATCGTCGGCTTTTCGTCGATGCTCGCGAACGGTCGCGCGGCCGCGCAGGACGGCGACGCCGCGGCGGCCGAACGCTTCGCGCAGCGCGAGGGCGAGCTGGTCGACGCGATCCACGACGAGGCGCTGCGGATGACGGGCATCGTCACCAACCTGCTCGACATGGCGCGGCTGCAGGCCGGCAGCCTGCAGCTCAAGCGCCAGTGGTCGCTGCTCGAGGAAACCGTCGGCGCCGCGCTCGCCGCGTGCAAGCGCGTGCTCGCGCGGCATCCGGCGCGCGTGTCGCTGCCGGCCGACCTGCCGCTCCTGCAGATGGACGCGGTGCTGATGGAGCGGCTGTTCACCAACCTGTTCGAGAACGCGGCGAAATACACGCCGCCCGATGCGCCGATCGACATCGGCGCCGAACGCGTGACCGACGACGGCCAGCCCTTCGTGCGCGTGCACGTCGACGATCACGGCCCGGGCCTGCCGGCCGGGATGGAAACGCGGATCTTCGACAAGTTCACGCGCGGCGAGAAGGAATCGGCGACGCCGGGCATCGGGCTCGGCCTCGCGATCTGCCGCGCGATCGTCGAAGCGCATGGCGGTAGAATCGGCGCGCTCAACCGTACCGCGCCCGACGGCCGCGTGACGGGCGCGCGCTTCTGGTTCACGCTGCCGGTCGACACGCCGCCGGCCGTGCCTGCCGTACCCGACGACGAAATCGACGTGCCCGGCGCGTCGTCTCCCTCCGAGCCATTGCCAGATCATGAGTGAACCGAGCCTGACCGTCGTCCTGATCGAGGACGAAAAACAGATCCGCCGCTTCGTGCGCGCCGCGCTCGAAGAGGAGGACATCGCCGTGTTCGAGGCGGAGACGGGCAAGCAGGGATTGATCGACGCGGCGACCCGCAAGCCCGATCTCGTGATCGTCGACCTCGGCCTGCCCGACACCGACGGCCTCGACGTGATCCGCGAGCTGCGCGGCTGGTCCGAGGTGCCGGTGATCGTGCTGTCCGCGCGCACCCAGGAAGAGGAGAAGGTCGCCGCGCTCGATGCCGGCGCCGACGACTACCTGACCAAGCCGTTCGGCGTGTCCGAGCTGCGCGCGCGGATCCGCGCGCAACTGCGCCGGCGCAACCAGGGTGGCGCGAACGAGTCGCCGAAGGTGAGCTTCGGCACGGTGAGCGTCGATCTCGCGCTGCGCCAGGTGTGGCGCGACGGCGAGATCGTGCACCTGACGCCGCTCGAGTACCGGCTGCTCGCGACGCTCGTGCGGCACGCGGGGCGCGTGCTCACGCATCGCCAGCTGCTGCGCGACGTGTGGGGGCCGTCGCACGTCGAGAGCCATCACTATCTGCGCATCTACATGGCGCACCTGCGCCAGAAGCTCGAGCGCGATCCCGCGCAACCCGAGCATATCGTCACCGAAACGGGCGTCGGCTACCGGCTCGTCGGCGCCGCGTGACGTCCGCGGCATGCCGCGCGATGCGGCCGGAATGCAAGGCCGCACGCCGGTGAAGTTGCTTCGGCGCGACATTGCCGCCGCATGAGCGGGCCGCGCACACCGGCCACGGATTCCCCGCTATGCTGACCGTTCCGCGAACGAAATCGAGGAGCGTGCAATGTCCGTCCGTCTGGTCGTCATCTGTGCGCTGGCGCTCGCTGCGCCCGGCGCGTTTGCCCAGCCGCTGCCGCCCGGGCAGCAGCCTTCGGCGCCGCAACAGGCGCTCGCCAATCCCGCGTCGGTCAACTGCGAGAAGCTCGGCGGCCGCCATGTGATCCGCAACCTGTCGAGCGGGCAGGTCGGCATGTGCGTGTTCAAGGACGGCCGGGTGTGCGACGAATGGGCGCTGTACCGCGACGACCGTTGCGTCGGCGGCGGGGGCGCCAAACGCGTGTCGAACTGAGACCGGGCAGGCCGGGCGGCGGTGCGCGGGCCACGCGTCGCAGCGATCCCTCCGTTCGCCCCCGGCCGGTGCATCCGGCATGCCCGTAAGCGTCTTGTTATACTCGGCGCCGCCCGGGGACGACCCCGGGCCATTCGCTTCAACGGGGACGGCCCCATCCGATCCGGAGTACGTCGAGATGGCGTGGGTATGGTTGTTGATCGCCGGTTTGCTGGAAGTGGCCTGGGCGGCCGGCATGAAATCGTCCGAGGGTTTCACGAAGCTCGGACCGTCGGTGGTGACGATCGTGGCGGCGCTCGCCAGCTTCGGGCTGCTCGCGGTCGCGATGCGCCAGTTGCCGCTCGGCACCGCGTATGCGGTATGGACGGGCATCGGCGCGGTCGGCGCGTTCGTGTTCGGGATCGTGATGATGGGCGAGGCGCTCACCGCCGCCCGCGTCGCGAGCGCGTCGCTGATCGTGCTCGGGCTGATCGGCCTGAAGCTGTCGTCGGCTGCGTGACGCCGCCGCGCCGGCCGGCGCCCGCGCCCGGCCGTGACGCACTGCGGAATTGCGGCGGCCCGCCTGCCAGCCTGTCTATAATGGAACGCATTCGGGCCTGAATGCCGCTGCGCCGTTCCCGGCAGGCGGCACCGGTTGCCACGCGCCGCGCGGCCGGTCATACCGACTCGATCCGATCAATCGGCAAAGCGCACGGAAAGTGCAAGGAGAGGGCCATGATCGAAGCCATTTCGCTCGGCGCGGGGCTCGCGTGGGCGAGCGGGCTGCGCCTTTACCTGACGGTGCTGATCGCCGGCGTGCTCGCGCGGGTCGGCTGGCTCCATTTGCCCGACACGCTGGCGGTGCTGACGTCGCCGTGGGTCATCGGCGCCGCCGCCGTGCTCGCCGTCACCGAATTCCTTGCCGACAAGATTCCCGCGTTCGATTCGCTGTGGGACGCCGTCCACACCTTCATCCGCATTCCGGCCGGCGCGGTGCTGGCCGCCGGTGCGCTCGGCCATGCCGACCCGACCGTGCTCGCGGTCGCCGGGCTGGCCGGCGGCACGCTCGCCGGTGCCGCGCACGTCGCGAAGGCCGGCACGCGCGCGCTGATCAACCTGTCTCCCGAGCCGATCTCGAACTGGGTCGCATCGTCCACCGAAGACGGCCTCGTGTTCGGCGGCCTCGCACTCGCGTTCTTCGTTCCGCTCGCGTTCCTCGTGCTGCTCGCGGCGTTCATCGCGGCGTCGGCCTGGGCGCTGCCGCGTCTGTGGCGCGGCGTGTCGGGCGGCTTCCGCGGGATGGCGAACCACATGGTGTCGCGGCTCAACTCGATCGGGGGCAAGCGCGATTGAAGGCGCCGTCAACCGCCGAGCGGCAGCATCCTGACCCTTCGCCGGCCGGGCGGCCCGGCCATGCCGGCCGCTTCGGCTGGCACGACCTGATCCGCCAGGCCGCACGGATGACCGCACGCGACTGGCGTGCCGGCGAACTGACGCTGCTGGTGCTCGCGCTGGTGCTCGCGGTCGCCGCGCTGACGAGCGTCGGTTTCCTCGCCGACCGGTTGCGCCAGGGGCTCGAGCGCGACGCGCGCCAGATGCTCGGCGCCGATTTCGTCGTGCGTGCCGACCATCCCGTCGATCCGTCGTTCGATCGCGAGGCGCGCGCACTCGGCCTGCGCACCGCGACGACCGCGATCTTCCCGAGCATGATCGCGTCGGCCGCCGGCCGGCAGGCGAGCGACGCGGCGCCCGCGCGCCTTGCGGCCGTGAAGGCCGTGTCGCCCGGCTATCCGCTGCGCGGCGCGGTCGAGATCGTGCCGGCCGGCACCGCCGCCGCGCACAAGGCGGCCGCGATTCCCGCGCCCGGCACCGTGTGGGCCGATCCCGCGCTGCTCGATGCTTTGCATCTGAAGGCGGGGGATACCGTGCGTGTCGGGTTGCGCACGTTCACGGTCGCCGCGTCGATCTCCCGCGAACTCGATCGCGGCTTCTCGTTCGTCAATTTCTCGCCGCGGCTGATGATGCGCGCGGACGAGCTTGCCGCGACCGGGCTCACCGGCTACGGCAGCCGCGTCACGTACCGGCTGCTGGTCGCCGGCGACCCGGCGGCCGTCGCGCGCTTCGAGGCCTATGCGCACGGGCGCGTCGACGGCGGCAAGCTGCGCGGCGTCGGTCTCGAATCGCTGCAGGAAGGCCAGCCGCAAGTGCGCCAGACGCTCGATCGCGCGCGCCATTTCCTGACGCTCGTCGCGCTCCTGACCGCATTGCTCGCGGCGGTCGCGATCGCGATGGCCGCGCAGCGCTACATGCGGCGCCATCTGGACGGCTGCGCGACGATGCGCTGCCTCGGCGTGAGCCGGCGCACGCTCGGCGCGCTGTTCGCGCTCGAATTCGCCGGCCTCGGCATCGTCTCGGGCGTCGCCGGCGCGGTGCTCGGCTACGGCGGCCACTGGGCGCTCCTGGCGGCGCTCGGCGGCCTGATCGACGTCGCGCTGCCGCTGCCGACGCTTTGGCCCGCGCTCGTCGGTATCGGCACCGCGCTCGTGCTGCTGCTCGGCTTCGCGTTGCCGCCGCTCGCGCCGCTCACGCGCGTGCCGCCGGTGCGCGTGCTGCGGCGCGACTGGGGCGACGCGTCGCGCACCGCGTGGGCCGCGTATGCGCTCGGTGTCGTGCTGTTCGCGGGGCTGCTGATCGTCGCGGCGGGCAACCTGAAGCTCGGGCTGATCGTCACGGGCGGGTTCGCCGGCGCCCTGGTCGGTTTCTCGCTGATCGCGCGGCTCGTGCTGTACGCGGCGGCGCGCGCGGTGCGCGATGCACGCGTGGCGGCGGGCATCGGCTGGCGCTATGCGCTCGCGTCGCTGCACCGGCGCGGCACGGCGAGCGCGCTGCAGATCACCGCGCTCGCGCTGGGCCTGATGTGCCTGCTGCTGATCGCGATCACGCGCAACGATCTCGTCGCCGGCTGGCGGCAGTCGATGCCGCCCGATGCACCGAACCAGTTCCTGATCGACATCCAGCCCGACCAGCGCGACGACGTCGCGGCGTGGCTCGCCGCGCACGGCGTGCGCGATGCGGTGCCCGCGCCGACGGTGCGCGGCCGGCTCGTCGCGATCAACGGCAAGCCGGTGAACCCGGACGCGTATCCGTCCGACGAGGCGCGCCGGCTCGTCGACCGCGAGTTCAACCTGTCGTATACGACCGAGCTGCCGCCCGACAACCGGATCGTCGCAGGCGACTGGTTCGGCAATTCGGCCAGCCCGCAGATCTCGATCGAGGCCGGGCTGGCGCAGACGCTGAACGTGAAGCCGGGCGACACGCTGCGCTTCGACGTGACGGGCCTGACGGTCGATGCGCCGATCACCAGCGTGCGCAAGCTCGACTGGGGCACGTTCCGCGTCAACTTCTTCGTGCTGATGCCGCCGCCGGTGCTGAAGGATTTCCCGGCCGTCTACCTGACGAGCTTCCACCTGCCGGCCGAGCAGGCGGCGCTGCTCGATCCGCTGATCGCGCGCTACCCGAACCTGACCGCGATCGACATCGCGCCGATCCTCGCGCAGCTGCAACGGATGATGCTGCAGGTGGTCGGCGCGGTGCAGTTCCTGTTTGCGTTCACGCTCGCGGCGGGCGTGCTGGTGCTGTACACGGCGCTGGCCGGCTCGCGCGACGAGCGCGTGCGCGAGGCCGCGCTGCTGCGCGCGCTCGGCGCGTCGCGCGCGCAGGTCAATGCGGTGCAGCGCGCGGAATTCATCGTCGTCGGCGCGCTGGCCGGCGCACTGGCTGCGGCGGGGGCGATCGCGGTCGGCTGGGTGCTCGCGTCGCGCGTGTTCGAGTTCCGGCTCGCCGTCGATCCGTGGCTCGTGCCGGCCGGCATCGCGGCCGGCGTCGCGTGCGCCGGTGCGGCCGGCTGGCTGAGCCTGCATAATGTGTTGCGGCGCCCGGCGCTGCAGTCGCTGCGCGACGCCTGAGCGTCGCCGGCGGCCCCGACTATCCCGTTTCCGATTATCCGTATGACCGATGTGAATGATGAAGCGCCGTCGCAGCCGACGGCGTTCGAGCTCGTGGGCGGCGAAGCCCGCGTGCGCGAGATGGTGGACCGTTTTTACGACCTGATGGACCTCGAGCCCGAGTTCGCGGAGATTCGCGCGCTGCATCCGGCGTCGCTCGACGGCTCGCGCGACAAGCTGTTCTGGTTCCTGTGCGGCTGGCTCGGCGGCCCCGATCACTACATCAGCCGGTTCGGCCATCCGCGGCTGCGCGCCCGGCACCTGCCGTTCCCGATCGCGTCGGTCGAGCGCGATCAGTGGCTGCGCTGCATGGCGTGGGCGATGGAGGACGTCGGGTTGCCCGAGCCGCTGCGCGAACGGCTCATGCATTCGTTCTACGACACGGCCGACTGGATGCGCAACCGGCCCGGTTGATCGACCGGTACGCCGCTGTCCGGACGCCGGGCGAACTGCGTCTGGGCGGCCGGCGCGGTGCGGCGCGACACTGGTCGTTTCCCCATCGATACGAGGTTCGCCCGATGATGACCCAGGCCCTGTTTCGCGACGATGCCTATCTGACGCAGTGCGAGGCCGTCGTCGCGGCCGTCGGCGAAGACGGCATCCGGCTCGACCGCACCGTGTTCTATCCGCTCGGCGGCGGGCAGGCCGGCGACAGCGGCACGCTGACGCTGCCCGACGGCAGCACGATCGCGATCGTCGACACGCGCAAGGCGAAGTTCGAAGGCGCAACCCCCGACGATGCCGTGCACGTGCCCGAGGCGGGCCAGGAAGCGCGCGTCGCGGCGCTCGCACCCGGCGCGCGCGTGGTCGCGGACATCGACTGGCTGCGCCGCTACCGGCACATGCGGCTGCATACGGCCGCGCACCTGATGTGCGCGGTGCTGCCTTACCCGGTCGACGGCTGCAGCGTGACGGCCGACTACGTGCGGCTCGATTTCGCGACGTCGGACACGATCGACCGCGTCGACGTCGAGCGCCGTCTCGCGGAACTGGTCCACGGCGCGCATGCGGTCACGACCGAATGGATCACCGACGCGGAGATGGCCGAGCGCCCCGAACTCGTGCGCACGATGAGCGTGAAGCCGCCGCTGGGGCTGGGCCGCGTGCGGCTGCTGCGCATCGAAGGTGTCGATCTGCAGCCGTGCGGCGGCACGCATGTGCGCAATACGTCGGAAATCGGCGACCTGCGGGTCGCCAGACTTGAAAAGAAGAGTGCGCGGACACGGCGCCTCGTGCTGGAGTTTGCATGACGATCGACAACCTGACGGACAGCGCCGCGGCGCTCGATCCGCAAGCGCGCGAGATTCTCGATTTCTGGTTCGGCGAACCGGATTCGGCGGCGTTCGGCCAAGCGCGCAAGGTGTGGTTCAACGGCGGCGCGGCGTTCGACGACGTGCTTCGTACGCGCTACGGTGCGTTGCTCGACGCCGCGTGCGACGGCGCGTGCGATCACTGGGCCGACACGCCGCTCGGCGCGCTCGCGCTGATCGTGGTCCTCGACCAGTTCTCGCGCAACATTCATCGCGGCACGCCGCGCGCGTTCGCCGCCGATCCGAGAGCGCTGGCGCTTGCGCGGCGCGTCGTCGCGGCCGGGTGGGACGCGCAGTTGCCGAGCGGCCATCACCGCGCGTTTGCGTACCTGCCGTTCGAACATGACGAGTCGGACGCGAGCCAGCGCGAGGCCGTGCGCCTGTGCGCGGGCATTCGCGGCGAGGCCGGGTGTGCGAGCTATCACGACTTCGCGTTGCGTCATGCGGCCGTGATCGGGCGTTTCGGCCGTTTTCCGCACCGGAACGCGATTCTCGGCCGTGCATCGACCGATGCGGAGGCGGCATTCCTGCGCGAGCCCGGCTCGTCGTTTTGACGGGCAGGGTGGCGGGATGGCGGGCATGAAGCCGCGCTCGCGCGCCGCTTGCCTGGTCTTGCGGAAATGACGACGGCGCCGTTTCGCGGCGCCGCCTTGCATTACTTCGTTTCGTGCGCTTCGGGCGTGCGCACGTAGACGCGCAGCAGCTCCTCGTCGTCGCCCGGGCGGGCGCCGGTCCAGAACAGTTTCCATTCGCTGCCCGGTGCCGGATCGACGGCCCGCACGCCCTGGACGATCATCCACGTGCAGCGCGTCGTCTTCGCGTCGTCGATCGGCGTGTGCTGGATACCGGAGAAGTAGTACATCATCGGCGCTTCCGATTCGCCCAGCCCGTGCAGGCTCGCCATGCAGTCGCCGTCGCTCCACTCGAGCGCGAGATGCGCGTTCAGGTCGTCGAACACCGACCGGTAGCTCTTCGCGACGTCGAGCCACGGCAGCAGCAGCGTATAAACGAGACCCCACGCGACCAGCGCGCCTGCGCCCCACGACAGCGCGCCGCGCCACAGGCCGGTCGTGCGCAGCTTCGGCAGCAGCGACAGCCAGCCGACCGTCAGCGCGAGCGCACCGATCACGAGCCCGGGCACGATCGGCATGGTCCAGTCGAGCGGCAGCCAGCGGCCGAGCACCGCGAGGTTCGCACGCGATGCACCGGGATCGGCCATGACCGCCCAGATCATCCACGCGAGCGCGACGACGGTGCCGAACAGCAGGCGGCTCAGGTAGTCCCATGCGAGATGCAGCCCGCGCGGCAGGCGGTCGATCGCCTGCGCGGCGACCAGCGCGAGCGGCGCGAAGAACGGCAGGATGTAGAGCTGGCGCGAGGTCGCGGACACTTGCAGCACCGCGAGGCCGATCCCGGCGAACAGCACGGGCAGCGCGATGCGCGGCGTGCGCCAGTCGCGCCATGCGCCGCGCGCCAGCGCGACGATCGCGAGCGGCGCGACCGGGAAGCCGAGCAGCAGGAACGCACGCAGGATGAAGAACGGCTTGTCGTTTTCCGCGCCGAGTTCCGGCACCGAGAAACCGAAGAAGCGGCCGACGTTGTTGTCCCAGAACCAAGTCATGAACAGCGTCTCGGAACGCAGGAACAGCGCGGTCGGCCAGATGAGCGCGAACGGTGCGAACACCAGCGCGGCGACGCCGAGCGAGCGTGCGAACGCGCGCGTACGGCAGGCGGGGTAGAGCACCAGCGCGCCCGTGAGCGTGGCCGCGAACACGAGCGGCACGAACAGCCCCTTCGCCATCAGCGCGATGCCGACACCCGCGCCGAAGAGCGGCGCGGCCCAGCGGCCGGACGGCCGCACCGGCAGCCCGTGCCGCATCTGCCGCGCCTGCGCGACGTGCCGCATCACGAGCTCGAGCAGGCCGCAGAAGCCCATTGCGGTGCCGGCGAACAGCGCGACGTCCGTCATCATGTCGTGCACGTGCTTGATGACGACGAGCGTGCCCGCGCTCAGCACGACGGGGCCGATCACGCGCAGGTCGAGCCAGCTGTCGGCCCGGCCGGCACTGCGGGCCGCGCGAGCGATGAAGCCGAACGCGAGCGCCGCGAACAGCGCGCTCGCGAGCCGTGCCGCGTCGTGCAGCGGCATCACCCGCTGCAGCAGCCACGCGAGGCTCGTCGCGACCCATGCGTAGAGCGGCGGCTTTTCCATGAACGGCTGGCCGGCGCTGGTCGGCACGACGAAGTCGCCCGTCTCGAGCATGTGCTGGATGATGCCGAACGTATAGGTTTCGTCCTGCTTCCACGGATCGTGGCCGAGCACGCCCGGCAGCGTATACGCGCACACCAGCGCGGCAACCAGCAGCCAGACGCGCCAGCCGAGCCGGAGGACGCGATCGCGGGTGGCGTTCGGTGCGGCGGCGCCGGCCACGGCAGGCGTGCCGGCGCCATCGAGTGTCGCGCTGAGGTTGGGATCGGCGGCTGAGCGTGCGTGCGTGGCCGAAGCGGGCACGGCCGTGCGTCGCCGGCCGGGCGCTGCGGTTCCTGGCATGGAAAAGATCTCGGTCGGGTCAAGCCGGTCCGGCGACATGGGCCGGGACCAATAAGGGTCGCATCGAGGCGAAATGACAGCCGGATGACCGGCCGTTTTTGGCTTGGCGCTAGTAGAACACGGAACCGTTACGGATGTTTACTGAAACAGCCGCGATATTGTGGAGATTTGTGGTGTCGTGACCACGGACGGCCGCGGTCGGCCGTTTTTCCGCCTTTTGGGGCGGGATTACCGACCGCCGCCGACGTCGAGCAGGGCGCCCGTCGTGTAAGACGCCGCGTCGCCGAGCAGCCAGACGATCGCTTCCGCGATCTCCTGCGCTTCGCCCGCGCGGCCGAGCGGCGTCTGCGCGCCGAGGCGTGCCGCGCGGCCCGGCTGGCCGCCGCTCGCGTGGATTTCCGTCTCGATCAGGCCGGGGCGCACCGCGTTGACGCGTACGCCGTGCGGGCCGAGTTCCTTCGCGAGGCCGATCGTCAGCGAATCGACCGCGCCCTTCGAGCCCGCGTAGTCGACGTACTCGTTCGGCGAGCCGAGCCGGGACGCGATCGACGACACGTTGACGATCGCGCCGCCGCGCCCGCCGCGATCGGTGGACAGCCGGCGCGCGGCTTCGCGCGCGCACAGGTAGGCGCCGAGCACGTTGGTGTCGAACATCCGCCGCAGCCGTTCGACCGGCATGTCGGCGAGCGGCAGCGACGGCGCGACGATCCCCGCATTGTTGACGAGCGCGTCGAGGCGACCGAACGCGGTCGCGACCGTATCGAACATCGCGATGACGTCCGCTTCGTTCGCGACGTCGCCGGCGACGACGCAGGCGCGCGCGCCGGCGTCGCGAACGGCTTGCGCGGTCAGTTCGGCGGCCGCCGCGTCGCGCGCGTAGTTGATGCCGACGTCCCAGCCGCGCCCGGCCGCGAGCACGGCGGTTGCGCGGCCGATGCCGCGGCTCGCGCCGGTGATGAGGACGGCCTTGCGTTCGGACGGTGCGGGCATCGCGTGCGGCTCCTGATCAACGTTACTTGGCCGCGTCGGTTGCCCATTTGTCCTGGGCGAGCGGCTGGTAGCGGCGCAGCTGTTCGATCAGCGCGACCGGCTCGGCGTCGATGCACAGTGCGTCGAAGTAGGCCGGGCGCATGAAGCCTTCGTCGACCGTATGGCGCAGCAGCGCGATCAACGGATCGTAGAACGAATCGATGTTGTACAGCGCGACGGGCTTGCGGTGATAACCGAGTTGCGCCCACGTATAGACCTCGAAGAATTCCTCGAGCGTGCCGGCGCCGCCGGGCATCGCGACGAACGCGTCGGACAGGTCGGCCATCATCTTCTTGCGGTGGTGCATGTCGGGTACGACGTGCAGCTCGGACAGCCCCGTATGGCCCACTTCCTTGTCGACGAGCAACTCGGGGATCACGCCGACCGCACGGCCGCCGGCCGCCATCACTTCGTCGGCGATCACGCCCATCAAACCGACGCGGCCGCCGCCGTAGACGAGCGTGAGGCCCGCATCGACGAGCGCACGGCCGAATGCGCGCGCAGCGTCCGCATAGACGGGCCGCACGCCGGACGACGAGCCGCAGTACACACAGACTGCCTTCATTGTTTCGTATCCTTCGCGGCGGGCTTGGCGGCGACCGGGCTGCCCGCGGGGCGCGGCGAACCGTCGCGCGGCGGCAGGTAGTCGGTGAACTGGCGCTTGGGCAGCTTGCCGGAGACGAGATCGTCGAACAGCTGGCGCGAACGGCCGCGCAGGTACGGGGCCATGATCGAGATCACGTGCATGCTCACCTGGTGCAGCTCTTCGCGGATCGCGTCCTGGTCGTTGTACTTGCGCGGATGCATCACGTACTGATACGACAGCCAGTACGTCGAGATCACCGCCATGTTGGTGGCGATGACTTCGATCTCGGCGGGCGTCGCGACCATTTCGGCGTCGGACACGAGCAGTTCGCACATCTCGTGCGCGAAGCGCACCTTGTGGCTGATGATCTGCTTGAAGTGCGTCTCGAGCGTGCGGTTGCGCGCGAGCAGGTCGTTGAGGTCGCGATACAGGAACCGGTAGGTCCACATGAAATCGGCCATGTACTGCAGGTACGACCAGGTCTCGTCGATCGTCGGACGGTGATCTTCGGGGAAGCGCAGCCGCCGTTCGATCTGCTGCTCGAACTGCGCGAAGATGCTGTTGATGATGTCGTCCTTGTTGCGGAAATGGTAGTACAGGTTGCCTGGACTGATTTCCATTTCCTCGGCGATCGTCGTGGTCGTGACGTTCGGCTCGCCGATCTCGTTGAAGAGTTTCAACGACAACTCGAGAATCCGTTCGCGGGTGCGGCGGGGAGGTTTCGCTTCCATGTCGTCCGGCCCTGTGTGTGCCGGACTGGCGGGCGCTGCAATCGATGCTGCGGGATTCGTCCGGCGCGGGTTGCTGTTCTAAGTCTGGCGGACGATTATAAACCGCGGTTTCCTTGCATCGGGCGCATTTCGTGATCGCGATGCGTTCCGCGCATGGTGCGCCGCCGCACGCGGGCGGCGTCGCGGGGGTTGCTAGAAGCCGAGCCAGCGGGCGATCACCGGCCCGAGCACGAAGCCCCACGTCGTCACGCACGCGAACAGCGCGACCGTGACCGCCGCGCTGCCGAGATCCTTCGCGCGCTTCGACAATTCGTGACGCTCGAGCGAGATGCGGTCGATCGCGGCCTCGACGCTCGAGTTCAGCAGCTCGACGATCAGCACGAGCAGCACCGACGCGATCAGCAGCGCGCGCGATGCGGCGGGGACCGGTGAGAACGCACCGATCGGCAGCATCAGCGCGGCAAGCGTGAGTTCCTGGCGAAACGCGCTCTCCTCGCGGATCGCGACGCGAAACCCGTTCAGCGAATGCTTGAGCGCGTACCACGCGCGCGTGATGCCGCGGTGGCGCTTGTACGGGTTCGGCGGCAGCGGCGCCAGGCGATCGTCGGGGCCGAGCGGTTCGTGCGGGTGCACGTCCGCGTCGGCGTGCGGCTCTTCTTCGTCGAACGGACGATGCAGTGGCGCCGTGATGGCAGGGGACGGGGTCTTGTCGTTCAGGTCTCGTTTCAAACGGCGGCACCTTCGGCGGGCGAGTACGCAGTCTTCGGCAGCGGCTTCAGATGCGACGCGAACTGCTCGGACGCCGCGCGCCACGAGAAGCGTTCGGCCCACGCGCGGGCCGTCTCGCGTTCGATCTTCAGCGCCTCCAGGCAGGCTTCCTGCAGGTCTTCGTGCATCGCGCCGGCAGCGCCCCCGCCGAGCACGTCGATCGGGCCCGTGACGGGGTAGGCGGCGACCGGCGTGCCGCACGCGAGCGCCTCCAGCAGCACGAGGCCGAACGTGTCGGTGCGACTCGGGAACACGAACACGTCGGCCGCAGCATACACCTTGGCGAGCTCGGCTTGCGACAGTACGCCAAGATAGTTCGCTTCCGGGTAGCGCGACTTCAGCTCGGCGAGCGCCGGACCTTCGCCCGCGACCCACTTCGAGCCGGGCAGGTCGAGGCGCAGGAACGCCTCGACGTTCTTCTCGATCGCGACGCGGCCCACGTACAGGAAGATCGGCCGGGCGGTGTTGAGCACCTTCGACTCCATCGGCCGGAAGATGTCGAGATCGACGCCGCGCGTCCACAGCACGACGTTCGTGAAGCCGAACTTCTCGAGGTCCTGCTTCACGACCGGGGTCGGCGCCATCACCGCGAGCGACGGCCCGTGGAACCAGTGCAGGAACTTGTAGGTCGCCGACAGCGGAATCCCGAAGCGCGCCTGCACGTATTCCGGAAAGCGCGTGTGATACGCGGTCGTGTACGGCAGCTTGCGCGCGCGTGCATAGCGTCGCGCGGCGAGGCCGAGCGGGCCTTCGGTCGCGATGTGCAGCGCGTCGGGGGCGAACGCATCGATCCGCGCGCGCAGCTTGCGGTACGGCAGGATCGACAGGCGGATCTCGGGGTAGGTCGGGCAGGGCACCGTGCGGAATTCCAGCGGCGTCAGCATTTCGACCCGGTGGCCGAGCGCGGTGAGTTCACGGGTGGTGCTCTTCAGCGTGCGCACGACGCCGTTGACCTGCGGTTCCCACGCGTCGGTGACGATCATGATCTTCATCGCGGCATGTGTCCTGTAAGTGGAGTTGTGTCAGGCAGTGGCCTTGGCCTTGCGCGACGGGGCAGCGGACGGCGCGGTGCGCATCGCCGTCCAGTAGACGACCTTCAGTTCGCCTTCCATCGTCTCGACGAGCGCGGACAGGCTCTCGACCCAGTCGCCGTCGTTGCAGTACAGCACGCCGTCGATGTCGCGGATCTCCGCCTTGTGGATGTGCCCGCACACGACGCCGTCGCAGCCGCGGCGGCGCGCCTCGTCGGTCATCACCGTCTCGAACTGCGAGATGAAGTTCACCGCGTTCTTCACCTGATGCTTCAGGTACTGCGACAGCGACCAGTACTGGAAGCCCAGCCGGCTGCGGATCCGGTTGAACCAGCGGTTCAGCACGAGGATCAGCGTGTAGAGCGTGTCGCCGAGATACGCGAGCCATTTCGCGTGCTGGATCACGCCGTCGAACAGGTCGCCGTGCACGATCCACAAACGTTTGCCGGCGAGCGTCGTGTGGAACGCCTCGCCGCGCACCTGGATGTCGCCGAACGCGAGGTCGCAGAACTGCCGCGCGCCTTCGTCGTGGTTGCCCGGGATGTAGACGACCTGCGTGCCCTTGCGCGCCTTGCGCAGCACCTTCTGCACGACGTCGTTGTGCGCCTGCGGCCAGTACCAGCCCTTCTTCAGCTGCCAGCCGTCGATGATGTCGCCGACGAGGTACAGGTATTCCGAATCGTTGTGGCGCAGGAAATCGAGCAGGTACGGCGCCTGGCAGCCGCTCGAGCCGAGATGGATGTCGGACAGCCAGATCGTGCGGTAGCGATGGGTGGACGGCTCGGGGTCGTCGCGCTGCGTGACGTGTGCGGCCGCCGGTTCGTGCGGCGAAAGGGCATCGGTTGCGGCCGAGCCGGACAGGAAGGCGGTGACGGCGCGGGCGCCGAGCGGTTGACGGAACAGGGAGGTCGCGGACGTTTTCTGGCCCATGCATGACTCGCGCCGGTTGACATTACCGGCATTGCGCCATGCGGGCGTGACCATGCCGTGACAGTCACGAGACGTTCTTATTACTGTCGTCGCGGCGTGTTTAGCAGTGAATGTGGCGGTGTTGCGTAATCTGCCGAACCGACCGGCCTGCGGTTACCGTGCAAGCCGCGCGGGGCGGGCGTGTGGGCGGTTTCGAGGGGTTTTATCTGATGAATGCACGAATGCACGAATGCACGGATGCACGGATGCACGGATGCACGGATGCACGGATGCACGGATGCACGGAGCCGTCCCGCGATCACGCGAACCGCGCGGTCAGCGTGGAATCGCGACGACGCGCGTGCGGGCGATGCGGTCGTGCGGAAACTGGCGATCGCTATGCAGGCGGGCGGCGCCGGCCCATACGACGATCCATGCGGCGGCGAGCGCGAGCGTGACGGGCACCGACAGGCCGAGGAGCGGATGCAGTGCGAGCGGCGGCAGGAACCACAGCCAGCCGAGCGCGTAGCGGACGAGCGCGTGGCCGGCGTTCAGCGGCCGGCCGTTCGACGATTCGAGCCGCAGCCGCCAGGTCTTCATCGGCAGCGTCTGGCCGCCATGGGTCCAGAACCAGACGAAGTACGCGCCGACGACGAGTGCGATCCACGCGGCGAGCAGGTTGTGATGGACGAGGCCGTTGCGCTGCTGCGTCGCGAGGCTGAAGGCGAGGGCGGCGAAGAATACGACGCCGAACAGCAGCACGGCTTCGTACAGCATCGCCGCGAGGCGCCGCCGCACGGACGGCGCGGCGGCGACGGCCCGGGCCTCGGGTGCGGGGGCGCTTGCCACGGCGGGTCAGGAGCCCTTGAACATCGACGGCGCGTCGGCCGGCGACACGGGCGTGACGGTCGCGGGTGCGGGGGCGGTGCCGGACGTGGCCGATGCGGTCACCGGCGGCGCGCCGGCGCCGACCGATGCGGGCGCCGGTGCCGCAACAGGGTTGCTCGCCGGATGTTCGTGCGAATTGACGAGGCGGCGCACGTCGCGGTCGGCGACGGTCGGCGGCGCGCTGACGACGCTCGGCCGGCGCCGGCGCTCGGTCGCGGCGAGGCGCTGCTTCTGTTCTTCGGGCAGTTGCTGGTAGGCCTTCCATGCGCGCTCGCGCGCCTGCGCGGAAAGCTCCTTCGCGCTCTGGTAATTCTCGCGCGCGACGCGGCGCTGCTCGGGCGTCATCCGCGCCCACTCGGACATCCTGTCCTGCAGGTGCTTCTGCTCATCGGGCGTCAATTTCGCGAAACGGGACGCGATCTTCAGCCATTTGCGCTTGCGCGCATCGCTGAAGCCATCCCACTGATCGGCGAACGGCGCGAGTGCCTCGCGTTGCGCGGGCGTCAGGCGCGCCCACGAGAGCGGGCCGTTGGCGGCCGGCAGCGGCAGGGGCAGCGGGGCGAGTTCGGTGGTCAGGCCGGCTGCGGCCGAGGTCGGCGCGGGCGCGCTGCTGGCCGCGGCGGAGACCGTCGCGGGGGGCGGGTTGAATCGGGAATAGGTGGCGACGTAGGAAATGGCGATCGCGATCACGCATCCGAAAAATACGGCCAGGCCGCGTTTCTGACTCACCCGTGCGATCCCCTCGTTATTGTCTGTTTGTTAGCGTGTGTGCGAAAGATACGCGTTGAACCCGTGATCGAGATACGCGTTGAGCGGCAGGTCGTCGCTGAGCATCGCCGCGTCGATGTCGGCGAGTTCGGCGGTGCGCTGCATGTCTTCCCAGTACGCGATGCCGACGAGCCCCGCGAGCAGCAGCGCGAGCGGCCACGCGCGCAGCAGGCGGCGCGCGAACGACGTCTGCGGACGGCTCGCGGGCGGCGTGCCGTATGCGGCGGCGGCACCGGCGAAGGCGGGCACGAACACCGGCGCGGTGGCGGCTTCCGGCTTCTTGCGCGCGAGCGCGGCCCGGCGCGCGACGGCCAGACGATCGGTGGTCGCGGCAGGCAGCGCCGCGGCACGTTCGTCCAGTGCGCGGCGGACCTTCAGCGCGAATTCGTGTTCTCGATTTACGGGAGCGGAGCTCATAGCGTGATTCCTTTGGCCTTGAGCGCTTGCGCCAGGGCATGGGTGGCTCGCGAGCAGTGCGTCTTGACGCTGCCTTCGGAGCACCCCATTGCGGCGGCAGTCTCGGCGACATCCATATCTTCCCAATAACGCATCAGGAACGCTTCCCGTTGACGCGTCGGAAGTTTCTGGATTTCTTCGTCGATCAGGGCCAGAACCTGCTCCCGCTCGAGGCGGTGCTCGGTGCTCTCGACACCTGCATTGTCGTCCGCGGACTCGAGCGTTTCCAGCGGATCGAAGTCCTCGTCGTCCGTATTGTTGAGCGACGAGAACAGCGTGACCCAGGTGTTGCGGACCTTCTGCCGGCGGAACCAGTCGTGGATCGCGTTCTGCAGGATCCGCTGGAACAGCAGCGGCAGTTCGGCCGCCGGCCGGTCGCCGTATTTCTCCGCCAGCTTGATCATCGCGTCCTGCACGATGTCGAGCGACGCATCGTCGTCACGCACGGCGTACGCAGCCTGCTTGAACGCGCGCCTTTCGACGCCCGCCAGAAAGTCGGCGAGTTCCTTGTCTGATGCCATTCCGTAAAGGTATGCGCTGCGGACTGCGGCGTGTGAAAGGTCGAAAAATTTCGTAAAACCCGCGGATGCTAACAAATTTTCGCGCGACTTGGCACCGGTTGCGGCTCGCCCCGTTGCTTGCGAGCCGCGTCCGCGGCCCGCCGGGCGGGGCGCATGATGCGCTGCGGGATATTTTGCTTGACGACCCAATCATGACCCGCTATCGTCAGCGATTCGCAACATGAAGTGATGGTCTCATTTGAGGCTGGCCCAAGAAGCCCGCCCTTCAAACTGGACGCGCCGCTTGAACCCGAGCCACAAGCCCGGCAGAGAGCACCCGATCAATTTTTTGCCGAAAATTCGAAAGGTCAAAATGAACATGCCCAGCGCGGAATTCTCCACGTCGGAACCCCTTTCCCCTCCCGATAGCGACTCCATCGGCGCCACCGTGCTCATGAAGGCACTGGCCGACGAAAACGTCGAATTCATCTGGGGCTACCCCGGCGGCTCGGTACTCTACATCTACGACGAGCTTTACAAGCAGGACAAGATTCAGCACGTGCTGGTGCGCCACGAACAGGCGGCCGTGCACGCAGCCGATGCGTATGCGCGTTCCACCGGCAATGTCGGCGTCTGTCTCGTGACGTCCGGCCCCGGTGTCACGAATGCGGTGACCGGCATCGCGACGGCCTACATGGATTCGATCCCGATGGTCGTGATCAGCGGCCAGGTGCCGACTGCCGCGATCGGCCAGGACGCGTTCCAGGAATGCGATACGGTCGGCATCACGCGTCCGTGCGTAAAGCACAACTTCCTCGTGAAGGACGTGCGCGACCTCGCGGAAACCGTCAAGAAGGCGTTCTACATCGCCCGCACCGGCCGTCCGGGCCCGGTGCTGATCGACATCCCGAAGGACATCTCGAAGACGCCGTGCCAGTACGAGCCGGTCAAGAGCGTGTCGCTGCGCTCGTACAACCCCGTCACGAAGGGCCATTCGGGCCAGATCCGCAAGGCCGTGTCGCTGCTGCTGTCGGCGAAGCGTCCCTATATCTACACGGGCGGCGGCATCATCCTCGCCGATGCGGCACGCGAACTGAACCAGTTCGCCGACCTGCTCGGCTACCCGGTCACGAACACGCTGATGGGCCTCGGCGGCTATCGCGCGTCGGACAAGAAATTCCTCGGCATGCTCGGCATGCACGGCACCTACGAAGCGAACATGGCGATGCAGCACTGTGACGTGCTGATCGCGATCGGCGCGCGCTTCGACGACCGCGTGATCGGCGACCCGGCGCACTTCGCGTCGCGTCCGCGCAAGATCATTCACATCGACATCGACCCGTCGTCGATCTCGAAGCGCGTGAAGGTCGACATCCCGATCGTCGGCGACGTGAAGGAAGTGCTGAAGGAGCTGATCGAGCAGCTGCAGACGGCCGAGCATGGCCCCGACACCGAAGCGCTCGCGCAATGGTGGAAGGACATCGAAAGCTGGCGCGCGAAAGACTGCCTGAAGTTCGACCGCGACAGCGAGATCATCAAGCCGCAGTACGTGGTCGAGAAGGCGTGGGAGCTGACGGACGGCAACGCGTTCGTGTGCTCGGACGTCGGCCAGCACCAGATGTGGGCTGCGCAGTTCTACCGTTTCAACAAGCCGCGTCGCTGGATCAACTCCGGCGGCCTCGGCACGATGGGCTTCGGCCTGCCGGCAGCGATGGGCGTCAAGATGGCGCACCCGGACGACGACGTGCTGTGCATCACGGGCGAAGGCTCGATCCAGATGTGCATCCAGGAACTGTCGACCTGCCTGCAGTACGACACGCCCGTGAAGATCATTTCGCTGAACAACCGCTATCTCGGCATGGTCCGCCAGTGGCAGCAGATCGAATACAGCAAGCGCTATTCGCATTCGTACATGGATGCGCTGCCCGATTTCGTGAAGCTCGCCGAAGCGTACGGCCATGTCGGCATGCGGATCGAAAAGACCTCGGATGTGGAGCCGGCGCTGAAGGAAGCGCTGCGCCTGAAGGACCGCACCGTGTTTCTCGACTTCCAGACCGATCCGACCGAAAACGTCTGGCCGATGGTACAGGCCGGCAAGGGCATCACCGAGATGCTGCTCGGATCGGAAGATCTGTAACGGCGCGACGCGCGTCCAGGCCGGGAGCGGCCGCCTTCACGAAGGGCGGTGCGGCACCGGGCGGCGCGCGGCGCGAGTGAATCGACACGGACACATTCTGGAAGAAGCGAACATGAGACACATCATTTCCGTCCTGCTGGAAAACGAACCGGGCGCGCTGTCGCGCGTGGTCGGTCTGTTTTCCGCACGCGGCTACAACATCGAAACCTTGACGGTGGCGCCGACCGAAGACCAATCGCTGTCGCGGCTCACCATCGTTTCCATTGGCTCCGACGACGTGATCGAACAGATCACGAAGCATCTGAACCGCCTGATCGAGGTGGTGAAAGTGGTGGACCTGACCGACGGTGCACACATCGAACGCGAGCTGATGCTGATCAAGGTACGTGCAGTGGGCAAGGAGCGCGAAGAAATGAAGCGGATGTCGGACATTTTCCGCGGCCGCATCATCGACGTGACCGAAAAGACCTACACGATCGAATTGACGGGCGCGAGCGACAAGCTCGACGCATTCATCCAGGGGCTGGACGCCACCGCGATCCTAGAGACCGTGCGTACCGGCAGCTCCGGCATCGGACGCGGCGAGCGCATCCTGAAGGTGTGATGCCGAAATTGCCAAAGAGGCACGCCGGGTGCGCCGTCATGTCCCGGCCCGCAGTACTCCATCTGAACGAATTGTTGAATTTTTGAATTAGCGAAGGAACCATCATGAACGTTTTCTACGACAAAGACGCTGACCTCTCCCTCATCAAGGGCAAGCAAGTCACGATCATCGGCTACGGCTCGCAAGGCCATGCACACGCACTGAACCTGAAGGACAGCGGCGTGAACGTGACGGTCGGCCTTCGCAAGGACGGCGCGTCGTGGAGCAAGGCTGAAAACGCAGGCCTCGCGGTCAAGGAAGTCGCGGAAGCGGTGAAGGGCGCGGACGTCGTCATGATGCTGCTGCCGGACGAGCAGATCGCCGACGTGTACGCGAAGGAAGTGCACGCGAACATCAAGCAGGGCGCCGCACTGGCATTCGCGCACGGCTTCAACGTCCACTACGGCCAGGTGATCCCGCGCGCCGACCTCGACGTGATCATGATCGCGCCGAAGGCGCCGGGCCACACCGTGCGCGGCACGTACTCGCAAGGTGGCGGCGTGCCGCACCTGATCGCGGTTGCGCAGAACAAGTCGGGCGCGGCCCGCGACATCGCGCTGTCGTACGCGGCAGCGAACGGCGGCGGCCGTGCCGGCATCATCGAGACGAACTTCCGTGAAGAGACCGAAACCGACCTGTTCGGCGAGCAGGCCGTGCTGTGCGGCGGTACCGTCGAGCTGATTAAGGCAGGTTTCGAGACGCTGGTCGAAGCCGGCTACGCGCCGGAAATGGCGTACTTCGAGTGCCTGCACGAACTGAAGCTGATCGTCGACCTGATCTACGAAGGCGGCATCGCGAACATGAACTACTCGATCTCGAACAACGCCGAGTACGGCGAGTACGTGACGGGCCCGCGCGTCGTCACGGAAGAGACGAAGAAGGCGATGAAGCAGTGCCTGACCGACATCCAGACGGGCGAGTACGCCAAGAGCTTCATTCTCGAGAACAAGGCAGGCGCCCCGACGCTGCAGTCGCGCCGCCGCCTGACGGCCGAGCACCAGATCGAGCAGGTCGGTGCGAAGCTGCGCGCGATGATGCCGTGGATCGCGAAGAACAAGCTCGTCGACCAGACGAAGAACTAAGCACCGCGTGCTGCTCCGGCCCTTCGAGTGGAGGGTCGGTTTCAAAAAGCCGTCCGAAGGCAGCAGTGCCCCGGGCGGCTTTTGCTATCCTACGGGCTTTGCAATTCACCGAACACCGAACGAACCCATGAACTATCCTCATCCGATCATCGCGCGCGAAGGCTGGCCGTTCATCGCGATTGCAGCCGTCATCGCGTTGTTGATCCACGCCGTCGGGGGCTTCGGCTTCGCGTGGCCGTTCTGGCTGCTGCTCGTCTTCGTCGTCCAGTTCTTCCGCGATCCGCAGCGCCCGATCCCGGCGCAGCCGAATGCGGTGCTGTGCCCGGCCGACGGCCGCATCGTCGCGGTCGAGACCACGCAGGATCCGTACGCGAACCGCGAAGCGCTGAAGATCAGCGTGTTCATGAATGTCTTCAACGTCCATTCGCAGCGTTCGCCGGTCGACGGCGCGATCTCCAAGGTCGAGTACTTCCCGGGCGCGTTCCTGAACGCGGCGATCGACAAGGCGTCGACCGAGAACGAGCGCAATGCGGTCGTGATCCAGACGGCGAGCGGCAAGACCGTCACCGCCGTGCAGATCGCCGGCCTCGTCGCCCGCCGGATCCTCTGCTACGTGCGCGCCGGCGAGCCGCTGTCGCGCGGCCAGCGCTACGGTTTCATCCGCTTCGGTTCGCGCGTCGACGTGTATCTGCCGCTCGGCAGCCGCGCGAAGGTGTCGATCGGCGAGAAGGTCTACGCGTCGTCGACGATCCTCGCCGAGCTCGAACAGTAAGCGGCGGGGCGCACGATGGCCGCATTCAAACCGCGTCGGCCGCGTAACGGCTCCGGCCAGACGCCACGTCCGTTCCGCCGCAACAAGGGAATGGCGCCCGATCCCGCGCCGCTCGAGAGCCGCCGCGCCGCGCGCCAGCGGTTCCTGAAGACGCGCGGCATCTATCTGCTGCCGAACGCATTCACGACCGCCGCGCTGTTCTGCGGCTTCTTCGCGGTCGTGCAGGCGATGAACGTGCGCTTCGAGATCGCCGCGATCGCGATCTTCGTCGCGATGGTGCTCGACGGGATGGACGGGCGCGTCGCGCGCATGACGCATACGCAAAGCGCGTTCGGCGAACAGTTCGACAGCCTGTCGGACATGGTGTCGTTCGGCGTCGCGCCCGCGCTCGTGATGTACGAGTGGGTGCTGAAGGATCTCGGCCGCTGGGGCTGGCTCGCCGCGTTCGTCTATTGCTCGGGCGCCGCGCTGCGTCTCGCGCGCTTCAACACGAACATCGGCAGCGTCGACAAGCGCTTCTTCCAGGGGCTGCCGAGCCCGGCCGCCGCCGCGCTGATCGCCGGCTTCGTCTGGCTCGCGACCGACAACCGCGTGCCGATGAAGCTCGGCTGGCTGCCGTGGGTCGCGTTCGCACTGACGATCTATGCGGGCGTGACGATGGTGTCGAACGCGCCGTTCTACAGCGGCAAGGCGCTCGACGTGCGGCACCGCGTGCCGTTCGCGGCGATCCTGCTGGTCGTCGTCGCGTTCGTGCTCGTGTCGTCCGATCCGCCGCTGATGCTGTTCTGCCTGTTCGTGCTGTACGGGCTGTCCGGCTACGTGTTCTGGGCCTACATGGCCGTGCGCGGGCGGGCGAATCCCGCGCGCTCGTCGCAACGCGACCACTGACGCGCAACCTGTCCGGAAACGGCGGCCTCGGAGATGATTCCGGGCCGCCGTTTTCATTTGCCCCTTTTTCGTGCGTCGGAGCCCGGTATCCCGGGTGCCGTCCGATTGCGCACCCGGCGGAATGTCGCTATAGTCTTCGGCATGACTGCATTTCCCCGCCTCTCCCTCCTTCTAGCCGGTGCGCCGCTACGCGCGCTAGCTTTGGCGCGCCTGCCGCGCTGACCGTTCTCGCCCTCCGTCAAGCCTCGTCTGTTGTTGAGCGTCGCCAGCGGTGGCGCGATCTCATTACGTTCGATTCCCGTATAAAGAGCCCTGGAGCCCCCCATGACAGACAAGCTGATCATTTTCGATACGACGTTGCGTGACGGTGAACAATCGCCCGGCGCGTCGATGACGAAGGAAGAGAAAATCCGCATCGCGAAGCATCTCGAGCGGATGAAGGTCGATGTGATCGAGGCCGGTTTCGCGGCCAGCTCGAACGGCGATTTCGACGCGATCCACACGATCGCCGGTCTCGTGAAGGACAGCACGATCTGCTCGCTGGCGCGCGCCAACGACAAGGACATCCAGCGTGCGGCCGACGCGCTGAAGCCGGCCAACAGCTCGCGGATCCACACGTTCATCGCGACGTCGCCGCTGCACATGGAAAAGAAGCTGCGCATGACGCCGGACCAGGTGTTCGAGCAGGCGCGCCTCGCGGTGCGCTTCGCGCGCAAGTTCACCGACAACGTCGAATTCTCGCCGGAAGACGGCAGCCGTTCGGATCTCGACTTCCTGTGCCGCGTGCTGGAAGCGGTGATCGCCGAAGGGGCGACGACGATCAACATCGCCGACACGGTCGGCTACGGCGTGCCGGAGCTCTACGGCAACCTCGTGAAGACGCTGCGCGAACGCATTCCGAACTCGGACAAGGCGATCTTCTCCGTGCATTGCCACAACGATCTCGGGATGGCGGTGGCGAACTCGCTCGCCGGCGTGAAGATCGGCGGCGCGCGCCAGGTCGAGTGCACGATCAACGGTCTCGGCGAGCGCGCGGGCAACACGTCGCTCGAGGAAATCGTGATGGCCGTGAAGACCCGCAAGGACTACTTCGGCCTCGACGTCGGCATCGACACGACGCAGATCGTGCCGACCTCGAAGCTCGTGTCGCAGATCACCGGTTTCGTCGTGCAGCCGAACAAGGCGGTGGTCGGCGCGAACGCGTTCGCGCACGCGTCGGGCATCCACCAGGACGGCGTGCTGAAGGCGCGCGACACCTACGAAATCATGCGCGCGGAAGACGTGGGCTGGACCGCGAACAAGATCGTGCTCGGCAAGCTGTCGGGTCGCAACGCGTTCAAGCAGCGCCTGCAGGAGCTCGGCGTGTCGCTCGACAGCGAAGCCGAACTGAACGCCGCGTTCATGCGCTTCAAGGACCTCGCCGACCGCAAGGCCGAGATCTTCGACGAAGACATCATCGCGATCGTCTCGGAAGAATCGGCGCTCGCGCACGAGCAGGAGCACTTCAAGTTCGTGTCGCTGTCGCAGCGTTCGGAGACGGGCGAGCAGCCGCAGGCGAAGATCGTGTTCGCGGTCGAAGGCAAGGAAGTGACCGGCGAGGCACGCGGCAACGGGCCGGTCGACGCGACGTTCAACGCGATCGAGGGTGAAGTCGGCAGCGGTTCCGAACTGCTGCTGTACTCGGTGAACGCGATCACGACCGGCACGCAGGCGCAGGGCGAAGTGACGGTCCGGCTGTCGAAGAGCGGGCGGATCGTCAACGGTGTCGGCACCGATCCGGACATCGTCGCCGCGTCCGCGAAGGCGTACATCTCGGCGCTGAACAAGCTGCATTCGAAGGACGACAAGGTCAACCCGCAGCGCGCGTAAGCGCTGCGCGTCGAGCGCCCGAAGCACACGAAACGCCCCGTGCGGCCTCGCGCCGCGCGGGGCGTTTTTCATGCGCCGCTCATTCGGCGGCCGGCGCGCGGAACGACCAGCGGCGAGCGGCCGGGCGGGGCGCCGGGCTGCGGCGACGGAATTCGACCGCGATCCCGCGCCGCGGCGCATCGGCGATGAACGCGTCGAGCAGTTCGAGCACGTCGTGGTCGATGTAGTCGGCGCGCGTCGCGTCGATGATCACGGCCGCGCGGTCCGGAATGTGCCGCAGGTGATGCTTGACCTGCACCTTGCCGAGGAACGACACGTCCTTGCGGAACGACAGCAGGAAGTGGTCGTCGTGCTGCGCGAGCGTGACGGGGCTCTTCAGGTTCGCCACCGCGACCGCCAGCACGCTGCAGGCGAGGCCGAGCGCGATGCCGAACAGCAGGTCGACCGCCAGCACGCCCGCGATCGTCGCGGCGAACGGCACGAACGCGGCCGGGCCTTGCTTCAGCACCGAGCGGAACAGCGCCGGTTTCGCGAGCTTGAAGCCGGTGTGGATCAGGATCGCCGCGAGGCTCGCGAGCGGGATCAGGTTGATCAGCCCGGTGAGCGCGAACACGCTGGCGAGCAGCAGGATCCCGTGCACGATCGCCGACATCCGGCTTTGCGCACCCGCGTTCACGTTGACCGAACTGCGCACGATCACCGACGTGATCGGCAGCCCGCCGACCGCGCCCGCGACGAGATTGCCGACGCCCTGGGCCTTGAGTTCGCGGTCCGGCTGGGTCGGCCGGCGCTTCGGATCGATCTGTTCTACCGCCTCCAGGCTCAGCAGCGTCTCGAGGCTCGCGACGACCGCGAGCGTGATCGCGACGCGCCACACGTCCGGATTGACGAGTTGCGCGAAGTTCGGGCCGAGCTCGGCATGCTTCAGCGATGCCGCGAGCGCCGCGAACGATTCGAGCTCCGGCAGCGTGACGCGATGCGCGGCGCCCGGCGCGACCGACGGTGCAACGACGCCGAGCACCAGCGTCGCGCCGATGCCGAACACGACGACCGCGAGCGGCGCAGGCACCGCGCGTACCGAGCCGAAGCGCTTGAGCGCGGGCGTGTCCCACGCGACCAGCAGCGCGAGCGAGACGAGCGCGATGGCCGTTGCGGCCCAGGCGGTCGGCAGGCCGGGCCATGATGCAAACGATTGCGCGGCCGGCCCGCCGATGCCGAATGCGAACGGAATCTGCTTCACGACCAGCAGCAGGCCGATCGCCGCGAGCATGCCCTTGATGACGGGCGACGGTACGTACGCGGCGAAGCGGCCGGCGCGCAGCATGCCGAAGCCGAACTGCAGCACGCCGGACAGCAGCACCGCGAGCAGGAACGCGGAAAAGCTGCCGAGTTGCGCGATCCCTTCGACGACGATCACGACGAGGCCGGCGGCCGGCCCGCTGACCGACAGTGACGAGCCGCTCAACAGCGCGACGATGATCCCGCCGACGATGCCGGACACGAGCCCGGCGAACGGCTCGACGCCGGACGCATTGGCGATGCCGAGACATAACGGCAGCGCGACGAGGAACACGACGATGCCGGCGACGATGTCGCGCGGCAGGGTGGACAGGCGGTCGTTCAGTTTCATGGTTGGGGTGATTTCATTGGCGTAGGGAGGGGCGGGTCAGCCGAGAGCGACGGCCATGGCGGCATGCTCCGGTTCGGCTTCGGCCGGCGCTGTCGTGTAGCCGGAATCGAGTTCCTTCAGGCGGCCGTCGGCGAGCGAAAAGATCCAGCCGTGCACGAGCGGCGGCCGCTGCCGGCCATGCACGATCGGCGAAGCGCGCAGCAGCCGCACCTGTTCGAGCACGTTGAGTTCCGCCAGACGGTCGGCGGCGGCCGTGTCGTCGAGTCCGTCGAGCGTGTCGCGATGGCGCCGTGCAAGCGCGCACAGCGGCGCGATGCGGCGCGCGACGTGCGGCAGGTCGGCCGGCGGCGGCAGCAGCGACGCGCGCACCCCGCCGCATCCGTAGTGGCCGCACACGATCACGTGGTCGACTTCGAGCACGCGCACGGCGTACTCGAGCACGCTCGCGGAATTGTCGTCGTCGGGATGGAACAGGTTCGCGATGTTGCGATGGACGAACAGCTCGCCGGGCACGCAATGCGTGATGGTTTCGGCTGGCACCCGGCTGTCGGCGCAGCCGATCCACAGCACGCGCGGATTCTGGCCGCGCGCGAGTGCGTCGAAGAAACCGGGCGTATGCTCGTGCGTCTCGCGGGCCCAGGCGATGTTGGCAACCAGCATGCTCTTGGGGCGATTCATGAGGACTCCTTTCTGATAAGGACAAACAAATACCGGACGAAGTGGAGCAATAGGATGCTTTCTAAATTGAAAGGTTCAATTTCATCCGATATTAGGGGTATGCCCTAACATCCGGTGCCAATGATACAAATTGTTTCAACTCGATCTGGAGAGGTGCACCGAATGCACCAATGCAACGCATGACATGTATCGTGCATGCCTGTTTCCCGCCGGCGGCCGCGTGGTGCGGGGCTCTCCGCGATGCTTTGGGCGCATATTCGATCGGAAAGGATTGCTGCTTCAATTCGAAATTAATCGAATATGACGGAAAAAATGAAATGGCCATTCACGCAACGATTCGTGAATGGCCATTGTGAAAATTTCGCGTAAATGCGCAATCGATCCGATCAGAACAGATTGCGGCGGTCGGGATCGTGCAGCGGGTCCGGTGTTTTCTGCGTGGTGCGCAGGATGCCCTGCGGGTCGAAGTAGAAGCTGTACATCATGTACCAGACGTTGTCTTCGAGATAGCGGTAGGTCCATACCTCGCGCTTCATCAGCGGGAAGTAGGACGTCTCGACCGGGCGGCCGAAATTGACGAGCACGTCGGTCTTGGTCCACTTGCCGATATCCGCGCGATAGAACTCGCTCGGCTGCAGCACCTGGCGCACGTTGACGATCCGGTGGGCCGCGTCGACGTCGGCCGCGACGGTGATCTCGCCCATCGGCTGGGTCGGCCACATCAGGCGCTTGCCGCCGCCGGGCAGGTCGTAGATCTCGCGCGGCGGGCCCATGCGCGCGACGATCGCCGACTCGTCCTGGCCGGCCTGGTATTGCTGCCACGGTTGCGCACAGCCGGCGAGCAGCGCCGCCGCACAGGCGACCAGCGCCGGCAGGCGCGCGGGAATGCGAATGCGCATGGGATCCTCCAGAACGCTCTAACCGTTCAGTTGTATCACGGACGGCGCGCGCCGGCGCATCGTGCCGAAAAAATCGGTGCGGATCGCCGGCCGGGTGTCGTCGGGCTATCGTTGCGCGCCGGGCTTGCGGCCGGCGCCGCCCGCGTCCTATGATCCGCGCTTCTCGGACAGGTTGAAGGGCAGGGAGCCGATGCAGCTGTGGAAACGGTATGCGCTCGCGTGGAGCGCCGGGTGGATGCTGGCGTCGTCCGCGTTCGCGGCAGGCGAGCCGGTGCGAATCGCGCTGATCGAAGGGATGTCGGGCCCGTTCGCGAACGCGGGCGCGGCCGTCGAGCGCAACCTGCGCTTCGGCGTCGAGCGGGTCAACGCGGCGGGCGGCGTGAAGCTGCGTGACGGCGCGCACCCGCTCGAACTCGTCGTGCTCGACAGCAAGGGCAGCCCGGAGGAGGCGCTCGTGCAGTTGCGGGCGGCGGCGGACCGGCACATCGGTTTCGTCGCGCAGGGCAACAGCTCGGCGGTCGCGGCCGCGCTCGTCGCGGCGCTCGACAAGCTGAACGCGCGCAATCCGGACAGCCGGATGCTGTTCCTCAACTATTCGGCCGACGATCCGGCGCTGACCGGTGCGCGCTGCAGCTTCTGGCATTTCCGCTTCGACGCGCACGCGGGGATGCGGATGGCCGCGCTGGCGGACGTGATGGCGCGCGACCGCCCGCTGCGCAAGGTCTACCTGCTGAACCAGGACTACAGCTTCGGCCACGACGTCAGCGCGCTGGCGCGGCAGGCGCTGGCCGAGCGGCGCCCCGACGTGACGATCGCCGGCGACGAATTCCACCCGATCGGCCGCATCAAGGATTTCTCGCCCTATATCGCGAAGATTCGCGCAAGCGGCGCGGACGCCGTCGTGACCGGCAACTGGGGCAACGACCTCACGCTGCTCGTGAAGGCGGCGCGCGAGCAGGGGCTGAACGCGAAGTTCTATACGTTCTATGGCAACAGCCTCGGCGCGCCGGCCGCGCTCGGCGATGCGGGCGTCGGCCGGGTGGTCGCCGTCGCGGACTGGCATCCGAACGCGGGCGGCGCGCAATCGGACGGGTTCTACCGCGCGTACCGGACCCGTTTTCCCGCTGCCCCGGACGACTATCCGGTGCGACGGATGAGCCTGATGATCGAGATGCTCGCGGCGGCGATGAATCGCGCCGGCTCGTCCGACCCCGTCGCAGTGGCGCGCGCGCTCGAAGGGCTGTCGCTCGACGACGGCTTCCACGCGTCGTCGATGCGGGCGCAGGATCACCAGTTGATCCAGCCCCTTTACGTGATGGAAATGGACAAGGCCGGCACGCCGGGCGTGCGCTTCGACAACGAGGGCTCGGGATACGGTTTCCGGACCGTCCTCGCGGTGCCCGCGCAGCGCACGCAGATGCCGTCGACCTGCTCGATGACGCGCCCGTGACAGGAGGCGATGGAACGGCGTGCAGTTGTGCTACAATGCCCGCCGGTTGTAAGTCACGGCACGGCCATTCTTCCGTGTCCGCCTGTTAGTTAGCCAGTAGGAAACAAAGGAAATCTCATGTCTGTTGCAGATATCAAGAAGTCGGAAGTCGTTGCTCAGTTCGCCCGCGGTACCAACGACACGGGTTCGCCCGAAGTCCAGGTCGCACTGCTGACCGCACGTATCGTCGAACTGACGGGTCACTTCAAGACCCACGCGAAGGATCACCACAGCCGCCGCGGCCTGCTGCGCATGGTGAGCCGCCGCCGCAAGCTGCTCGACTACCTCAAGGGCAAGGATGCCGACCGTTACCGCGCGCTGATCGAGAAGCTGGGTCTGCGTAAGTAATCGAGGCGATTGCCGCCAGCAAGATGCCTGTGTCAGTCCGCTGATGCAGGCATTTTGTTTTTGCGCGGTGCGTAGCGTCACGCGCACCGCAGGTCGTCCGGCACATGCGTGCCGGGCTGCCGGAACGGCTGATACCGGGGTCGGGATTTGTGTCATTCCAGCGCGCCGCTCGACGAGCGGCGTGCTGGAATGGCATAAAAAACACACCTTGCTCCGGGTGATTCGGTCGGGACGCCGCCGCGCGGGATGGCCCGCACGGCGAATGAAATGAATGAATTCAAAGGAGCAACCATGTCCATGTTCAACAAGGTCGTGAAGGAATTCCAGTGGGGCCAGCACAAGGTGCGCCTCGAAACCGGTGAAGTCGCCCGCCAGGCGAGCGGTGCCGTGATCGTCGACGTGGAAGACACCGTCGTGCTGGCCACCGTCGTCGGCGCGAAGTCGGCGAAGCCGGGTCAGGATTTCTTCCCGCTGACCGTCGACTACCTCGAAAAGACCTACTCGGCCGGCAAGATCCCGGGCGGCTTCTTCCGTCGCGAAGGCCGTCCGTCGGAACACGAGACGCTGACGTCGCGCCTGATCGACCGTCCGCTGCGCCCGCTGTTCCCGGAAGGCTTCTACAACGAAGTCCAGGTCGTGATCCACGTGCTGTCCGTGAACCCGGAAATCCCGGCGGACATCCCTGCGCTGATCGGCGCATCGGCTGCGCTCGCCGTGTCGGGCCTGCCGTTCAACGGCCCGGTCGGTGCCGCGCGTGTCGCGTACATCGACAACGCCTACGTGCTGAACCCGACGCGTGACCAGATCAAGGCATCGAGCCTCGACCTCGTCGTCGCCGGTACGGAGCGTGCGGTGCTGATGGTCGAATCGGAAGCCGATCAACTGTCGGAAGAAGTGATGCTGGGCGCGGTCGTGTTCGGCCACGAGCAGATGCAGGTCGCGATCGACGCGATCCACGAGCTGGTGCGCGAAGGCGGCAAGCCCGAGTGGGACTGGCAGCCGGCGCCGAAGAACGAGGCGCTGATCGCGCGCGTGACCGAGCTGGCGCAGAACGACCTGCTCGCCGCTTACCAGCTGCGCGACAAGCAGGCTCGCTCGACGAAGCTGAAGGAAGTCTACGCAGCAACCTCGGCGAAGCTCGAGGAAGACGCGCTGGCGGCCGGCACGGTCGCGGCCGACAAGGCGACCGTCGGCAACGTGCTGTTCGACATCGAGGCAAAGATCGTCCGTTCGCAGATCCTGAACGGCGAGCCGCGCATCGACGGTCGCGACACGCGCACCGTGCGTCCGATCGAGATCCGCACCGGCGTGCTGCCGCGCACCCACGGTTCGGCGCTGTTCACGCGTGGCGAAACGCAGGCGCTCGTCGTCGCGACGCTCGGCACGAAGGGTGACGAGCAGATCATCGACGCGCTCGAAGGCGAATACCGCGAGCGTTTCATGCTCCACTACAACATGCCCCCGTTCGCGACCGGCGAAACGGGCCGCGTCGGCTCGCCGAAGCGTCGTGAAATCGGCCACGGCCGTCTCGCGAAGCGCGCGCTGGTCAAGTGCCTGCCGAGCGCCGACGAATTCGGCTACTCGATCCGCGTCGTGTCGGAAATCACCGAATCGAACGGTTCGTCGTCGATGGCATCGGTGTGCGGCGGCTGTCTCGCGCTGATGGACGCCGGCGTGCCGATGAAGGCGCACGTCGCGGGTATCGCGATGGGCCTGATCCTCGAAGGCAACAAGTTCGCGGTGCTGACCGACATCCTCGGCGACGAAGATCACCTCGGCGACATGGACTTCAAGGTGGCCGGCACGGAGCAAGGCGTGACGGCGCTGCAGATGGACATCAAGATCCAGGGCATCACGAAGGAAATCATGCAGGTCGCGCTCGCGCAGGCGAAGGAAGGCCGCATGCACATCCTCGGCAAGATGACCTCGGCGGTCTCGGGTGCGAACACGCAACTGTCGGAATTCGCGCCGCGCATGATCACGATCAAGATCAACCCGGAAAAGATCCGCGACGTGATCGGCAAGGGCGGTTCGGTGATCCGCGCGCTGACCGAAGAAACCGGCACGACCATCGACATCTCCGATGACGGCATCGTGACGATCGCGAGCACGAACAGCGAAGGCATGGCCGAAGCGAAGAAGCGCATCGAGCAAATCACGGCCGAGATCGAAGTCGGCCAGGTGTACGAAGGCACGGTGCTCAAGCTGCTCGATTTCGGCGCGATCGTGAACCTGCTGCCGGGCAAGGACGGCCTGCTGCACATCTCGGAAATCGTCAACGAGCGCGTGAAGGACATCAACGACTACCTGAAGGAAGGCCAGCAGGTGAAGGTCAAGGTGATCCAGACGGACGAGAAGGGTCGCGTGCGTCTGTCGGCGAAGGCGCTGCTGAACGAAGCAGCGGCAGCGTCGCATTCGGATACGCCGCCGCAGCAGTAAGCGGACAGGCGTGAGAACGGCCGGCAGTGCGAAAGCGTGCCGGCCGTTTTTTCTGTAGCATCGTTGTGCGGCGCAGCAGCGCCGGCGAGGCGCCCGTGCCGCGCACGGGTGCGCCACCCGATTCCGATCCTGGAGCGACCACCATGCAAGCCATCGAAATCACCGAATTCGGCGCCCCCGACGTGCTGAAGCTCGCGGAGCGTCCGCGCCCCGAACCGAAGCGCGGCGAAGTGCTGATCAAGGTGGCGGCTTCCGGCGTGAACCGGCCCGACGTATTCCAGCGCAAGGGCGCCTATGCGCCGCCGCCGGGGGCATCGGATCTGCCGGGCCTCGAGGTCGCGGGCGAGATCGTCGGCGGCGACCTGTCGGATGCGGCGCTGAACCCGTTCGGCCTGAAGCTGGGCGATCGCGTCTGCGCGCTGCTCGCGGGCGGCGGCTACGCCGAGTACGCGGTCGCGCCGCTGCCGCAATGCCTGCCGGTTCCCGACGGGCTGACCGACATCGAAGCCGCATCGCTGCCTGAAACGTTCTTCACGGTGTGGAGCAACGTGTTCGACCGCGCGCTGCTCGGCGCGGGCGAGGGCGGCGAGCAGGAAACGCTGCTCGTGCAGGGCGGCTCGAGCGGGATCGGCGTGACGGCGATCCAGATCGCGCACGCGCTCGGCTATCGCGTGTTCGCGACGGCCGGGAATGCCGACAAATGCCGGGCATGCGAGGCGCTCGGCGCCGAACGTGCAATCAACTACAAGACCGAGGACTTCGTCGAGGTCGTCAAGTCGCTGACGCACGATCGCGGCGTCGACGTGATCCTCGACATGGTCGCGGGCTCATACGTGCCGCGCGAACTGTCCGCGCTCGCGGATGGCGGCCGCCTCGTGCTGATCGCGCTGCTCGGCGGGGCGAAGGCCGAGGTCAACCTGAACGAGATCCTGCGCCGCCGGCTGACGGTGACGGGCTCGACACTGCGTCCGCGTCCGGTCGAATTCAAGGCGCGCATCGCCGCACAGCTGAAGGCGCGCGTCTGGCCGCTGCTCGCGGACGGCCGCATCAAGCCCGTGATCTACCGCGTGCTGCCGGCCGGCGAGGCCGCGCAGGCGCATGCGCTGATGGAAAGCGGCGAGCACATCGGCAAGATCGTGCTCGATTGGGGTACGACCACCTGACGGCCGTGCGGCCGGACTTGACATGCGCGGTTTGACCGGTTCAAGCCGCGCGCAGTAAAATCGCGGGTTTGCTTCGCCAGATCCAACCTGACGGCCGGTTTCCGGTGCGTTAATGACAAGATAGTGACGAGACAGACACGATGTCGAAACAACGAACGAAGCGAGTGATCGGCAACTGGAAGATGCACGGCCGGCTGGCCGGCAACCAGGCGTTGCTGAACGAAGTGGTGCAGGGCGCAGGCGCGGTGGCGGCCGAGACGTCGATCGGCGTGTGCGTGCCGTTCCCGTATCTCGCGCAGGTTCAGGCGCAGCTCGCCGGCGGCCGTGTCGCGTTCGGCGCGCAGGACGTGTCCGCGCACGAGCAGGGCGCGTTCACCGGTGAAGTGGCGGCCGCGATGGTGGCGGAGTTCGGCGCGCAGTATGCGATCGTCGGTCACTCGGAGCGCCGCGCGTATCACGGCGAGCGCAGCGAAACCGTCGCTGCGAAGACGCAGCGCGCGCTCGCGGCAGGCCTCACGCCCGTCGTGTGCGTCGGTGAAACACTCGACGAGCGCGAAGCGGGTGCGACCGAGCAGGTGGTCGGTGCACAGCTCGACGCCGTGCTGGCCGTGCTGACGGCCGACGAAGCGGCGCGCATCGTCGTCGCGTACGAGCCGGTCTGGGCGATCGGCACGGGCAAGAGCGCGACGTCGGCGCAGGCGCAGGACGTACACGCATTCCTGCGTGCGCGTCTCGCGGCGAAAGGGGCGGCGGACGTATCGGTGCTGTACGGCGGCAGCGTGAAGCCGGACAACGCGGAAGAGCTGTTCGCGCAGCCGGACATCGACGGCGGCCTGATCGGCGGCGCGTCGCTGAAGGCGGAAGATTTCCTGGCGATCTGCCGGGCCGCGCGTTGAGCGGTCCGGGGTCGAATTGAACCATGTTGGCGGCCGGTCGGTCCGGTCGCCTGATCCAATCGGGTGGGTGTGATGCTGTTATTCAAGACGCTGATTATTGTCGTGCAGGTACTGTCTGCACTGGGTGTGATCGGGCTGGTGCTGCTCCAGCACGGCAAGGGTGCCGACATGGGTGCTGCATTCGGCAGCGGCGCGTCGGGCAGCCTGTTCGGTGCGACCGGCTCCGCGAACTTTCTGTCGCGCACGACGGGCATTCTCGCGACGATCTTTTTCGTCGCGACGCTCGCACTGACGTATCTCGGTTCGTACAAGTCGACGCCGTCGGCCGGCGTGCTCGGCACGGCAGCGACCGCGCCGGCATCGGCACCTGCAGCATCGGCACCGGCAGTCGCGGCGTCCGCCGCGGTTGCGGGGTCGGCCGCAAGCGCGCCGGGCCAGGACGTCCCGAAATAAAAAGTTAAATTTTTTGCGGTTGTGCGTTGAACAAATCTGGAACTCGGGTTAGAATTTAATTCTTGAAGCGATTCGCGGGAAACGAGCAGTACAACCCGAGTTGCATGCAGTGCCGACGTGGTGAAATTGGTAGACACGCTATCTTGAGGGGGTAGTGGCGAAAGCTGTGCGAGTTCGAGTCTCGCCGTCGGCACCAAAGTTACTCAATGCCAGCCGCTTCTAGTGGCTGGCATTTTTCATTTGTGGGGTGTGCCTTGCGATTGTCTTGTGATTGCACGCACTCCGAAATGATTCCTTCCGCCGGAAGTGGTATTCTCCGGACGCTCAGAACCAACCGATAGAGGATTGCCTTGAACCTCGCAGCCTATTACCCCGTCTTGTTGTTCCTCCTCGTGGGCACTGGTTTAGGTATAGCGCTGGTCAGCATCGGCAAGCTCCTTGGTCCCAACAAGCCGGACGTCGAGAAGAACGCACCGTACGAGTGCGGCTTCGAAGCCTTTGAAGACGCCCGGATGAAATTCGACGTCCGGTACTACCTCGTCGCCATCCTGTTCATCATCTTCGATCTCGAAACCGCATTCCTGTTTCCGTGGGGCGTCGCGCTCCGGGACATCGGCTGGCCGGGTTTCATCGCAATGATGATTTTTCTGCTCGAATTCCTGCTGGGCTTTGCCTATATCTGGAAGAAAGGCGGCCTCGACTGGGAGTGATGGGTTAATCGCCGGTTTGCATGGGCGGCCACGCTGGGCCGCTCGTCTGGAGTGGAAAGCAAATGAGTATCGAAGGGGTCTTGAAGGAAGGGTTTGTCACCACGACGGCTGACAAGCTGATCAACTGGACGCGTACCGGCTCGCTGTGGCCGATGACGTTCGGGCTCGCGTGTTGCGCCGTCGAGATGATGCATGCGGGCGCGGCCCGTTACGACCTGGACCGGTTCGGGGTCGTGTTCCGTCCGAGCCCGCGTCAGTCGGACGTGATGATCGTCGCCGGCACGCTGTGCAACAAGATGGCGCCCGCACTGCGCCGCGTGTACGACCAGATGGCCGAGCCGCGCTGGGTGATCTCGATGGGGTCGTGCGCGAACGGTGGTGGCTACTACCACTACTCGTACTCGGTGGTCCGCGGTTGCGACCGGATCGTGCCGGTCGACGTCTACGTGCCGGGCTGTCCGCCCACGGCCGAGGCGCTGGTCTACGGCGTGATCCAGCTTCAGGCGAAGATCCGCCGCACCAACACCATCGCCCGTCAATAAAGCCCCGAGCGTCCCCTCAATATGGCAAGCAAAATCGAGACCCTCAAGGCCAACCTCGAAGCCGCGCTCGGCGCGCGCGTGGTGAGCCTCACCGAAGCGATCGGTGAACTGACGCTCGTCGTGAAGGCGAGCGATTACCTCGAAGTCGCAAAGACGCTGCGCGACGATCCGAAGCTCCGTTTCGAGCAGCTGATCGACCTGTGCGGCATCGACTATCAAACGTACGGCGACGGCGCCTACGACGGCCCGCGTTTCGCGGCCGTGTCGCAGCTGCTGTCGGTCACGAACAACTGGCGCCTGCGCCTGCGCGTGTTCGCGCCGGACGACGATCTGCCGATCGTGGCGTCGCTCGTCGACATCTGGACCTCCGCAAACTGGTACGAGCGCGAAGCGTTCGACCTGTACGGCCTCGTGTTCGAGGGTCACCCCGACCTGCGCCGCATCCTCACCGACTACGGCTTCATCGGCCATCCGTTCCGCAAGGACTTCCCGGTGTCGGGCTATGTCGAAATGCGTTACGACCCGGAAGAGAAGCGGGTCGTCTACCAGCCGGTGACGATCGAGCCGCGCGAAATCACGCCGCGCGTGATCCGCGAGGATCGCTATGGCGGTCTGAAACATTAAGGGGGCGTCATGGCAGAAATCAAGAACTACACCCTCAACTTCGGCCCGCAGCACCCGGCAGCGCACGGCGTGCTGCGCCTGGTGCTCGAGCTCGACGGCGAAGTCATCCAGCGTGCCGATCCGCACATCGGCCTGCTGCACCGCGCGACCGAAAAGCTCGCGGAAAGCAAGACCTTCATCCAGTCCGTGCCGTACATGGATCGTCTCGACTACGTGTCGATGATGGTCAACGAGCACGGCTACGTGCTCGCGATCGAGCGCCTGCTCGGCATCGATGTGCCGGAGCGCGCGCAGTACATCCGCGTGCTGTTCGACGAGATCACCCGCGTGCTGAACCACCTGATGTGGATCGGCGCGCACGCACTCGACGTCGGCGCGATGGCCGTGTTCCTGTACGCATTCCGCGAGCGCGAAGACCTGATGGACGTGTACGAAGCGGTGTCCGGTGCCCGGATGCACGCGGCGTACTACCGTCCGGGCGGCGTCTATCGCGACCTGCCTGACGCAATGCCGCAATACAAGGCGTCGAAGATTCGCAACGAGAAGGCGCTCGCGAAGATGAACGAAGCGCGCAGCGGCTCGGTGCTCGACTTCATCGACGACTTCTTCACGCGCTTCCCGAAGTGCGTCGACGAATACGAAACGCTGCTGACCGACAACCGGATCTGGAAACAGCGTCTGGTCGGGATCGGCGTCGTCAGCCCGGAGCGTGCGCTGCAGATGGGCCTGACGGGCCCGATGCTGCGCGGCTCGGGCATCGCCTGGGACCTGCGCAAGAAGCAGCCGTACGAAGTGTACGACCGCATGGACTTCGACGTGCCGGTCGGCGTGAACGGCGATTGCTACGACCGCTATCTGGTGCGCGTGGAAGAAATGCGCCAGTCGGTCCGTATCGCGAAACAGTGTATTGAGTGGCTCCGCAAGAATCCGGGCCCGGTGATGACCGACAATCACAAGGTTGCGCCGCCGTCGCGCGTCGGCATGAAGACCAACATGGAAGACTTGATTCACCACTTCAAGCTCTTCACCGAAGGTTTCCATGTGCCGGAAGGCGAGGCGTACGCGGCAGTCGAGCATCCGAAGGGCGAGTTCGGCATCTACCTCGTGTCGGACGGTGCCAACAAGCCGTATCGCCTCAAGATCCGCGCACCGGGCTTCGCGCACCTCGCGTCGCTCGACGAAATGGCGCGCGGTCACATGATTGCCGACGCCGTCACGATCATCGGTACGCAGGACATCGTGTTCGGCGAAATCGATCGCTAATGGTTGCGCCGCCTGCGCGAGCGGGCGGCGAGCAGTCAGTCACACGCGAAGTCACATGCGGTATGCGCCGAGCCGGCGCGGCTTCGCAAGCTGTCAACAGTGAGCGCCAGGTCTGCCGTCCATGCACAGCAGTGCGGCAGGTTGTTCGTTCGGTAGGAATTGAAAGAGTCGTGTCTGAAAATGATCTCAGCTGAAGGCCTGAAGGAAATCGATCGAGCGTTGACGAAGTATCCCGCCGATCAGAAACAGTCCGCCGTGATGTCGGCGTTGGCCGTCGCTCAGGAAGAGCACGGCTGGCTGTCGCCCGAACTGATGCAGTTCGTCGCGGACTATCTCGGCATGCCGGCCGTCGCCGTGCAGGAAGTCGCGACGTTCTACACGATGTACGAGCTCAAACCGGTCGGCAAGCACAAGATCACGCTCTGCACGAACCTGCCGTGCCAGCTTGGCCCGCACGGCGGCGCGGAAGCGACTGCCGACTACCTGAAACAGAAGCTGGGCATCGGCTTCGGCGAAACCACGCCCGACGGCAAGTTCACGCTGAAGGAAGGCGAATGCATGGGCTCGTGCGGCGATGCGCCGGTGCTGCTGGTGAACAATCACAGAATGTGCAGCTTCATGAGCCGCGAGAAGATCGACCAGCTGCTTGAGGAGCTCTCGAAATGACGTCCCTCCACGACCGTCACATCAAACCGCTGATCCTCGCTGGTCTGAACGGCGAGAACTGGCATCTCGAAGACTACGTTGCGCGCGGCGGCTACAAGCAACTGCGCCGCATTCTCGAAGAAAAGATTCCGCCGGAGCAGGTGATTGCCGACGTGAAGGCGTCGGGCCTGCGTGGCCGTGGCGGTGCGGGCTTCCCGACCGGCCTGAAGTGGAGCTTCATGCCGCGCCAGTTCCCGGGACAGAAGTACCTCGTCTGCAACTCGGACGAAGGCGAGCCGGGCACGTTCAAGGATCGCGACATCCTGCGCTGGAACCCGCATGCGCTGATCGAAGGCATGGCCATCGGCGCGTACGCGATGGGCATCACCGTCGGCTACAACTACATCCACGGCGAAATCTTCGAAGTGTATCGACGCTTCGAGGCCGCGCTCGATGAGGCGCGCGCCGCGGGTTTCCTCGGCGACAACATCATGGGCTCGGAATTCTCGTTCCAGCTGCACGCGCACCACGGTTACGGCGCGTACATCTGCGGCGAGGAAACGGCGCTGCTCGAGTCGCTCGAAGGCAAGAAGGGCCAGCCGCGCTTCAAGCCGCCGTTCCCGGCGAGCTTCGGCGTGTACGGCAAGCCGACCACGATCAACAACACCGAGACGTTTGCCGCGGTGCCGTTCCTGCTGTCCATCGGGCCGCAGAATTACCTCGAGATCGGCAAGCCGAACAACGGCGGCACGAAGATCTTCTCGGTGTCGGGCGACGTCGAGCGTCCGGGCAACTATGAAGTGCCGCTCGGCACGCCGTTCGCGACGCTGATGGAGCTCGCCGGCGGGATGCGCGGCGGCCGCAAGATCAAGGCCGTGATTCCGGGCGGCTCGTCGGCGCCGGTGATCCCGGGCGACATCATGATGCAGACCGATCTCGATTACGACTCGATCGCGAAGGCGGGCTCGATGCTCGGCTCCGGCGCGGTGATCGTGATGGACGAGACGCGCTGCATGGTGCGTTCGCTGCTGCGCCTGTCGTACTTCTACTACGAGGAATCGTGCGGCCAGTGCACGCCGTGCCGTGAAGGCACCGGCTGGCTGTATCGCGTCGTGAATCGTATCGAGCACGGCGAAGGCCGCCAGGAAGATCTGGACCTGCTGAACTCGGTTGCCGAGAACATCATGGGCCGCACGATCTGCGCGCTCGGCGATGCGGCGGCGATGCCGGTTCGCGGGATGCTCAAGCATTACTGGGACGAATTCGCATACCACGTCGAGCACAAGCACTGCATGGTCGGCGGCCACGCGCACGCGGCGGCAGCCTGAAGCGAAGCACCGGTTGCGGAATTTGAGCGCACGGTCGGGCGAAGGCGCGAACGGGCGGAAATAGGTTAAGGACCATTCACCATCATGGTTGAACTTGAAATAGACGGCAAGAAGGTCGAGGTGCCCGAAGGCAGCATGGTGATCCAGGCTGCGCACAAGGCGGATACGTACATTCCTCACTTCTGCTATCACAAGAAACTGTCGGTCGCGGCCAACTGCCGGATGTGTCTCGTCGAAGTCGAGAAGATGCCGAAGGCCGTGCCTGCCTGCGCGACGCCCGTGTCGGCCGGCATGATCGTGCACACGCAGTCCGACAAGGCCGTGAAGGCGCAGCAGTCGGTGATGGAATTCCTCCTCATCAACCATCCGCTCGACTGCCCGATCTGCGATCAGGGCGGCGAATGCCAGCTGCAGGATCTGGCGGTCGGCTACGGCAAGTCGTCGTCGCGCTACTCGGAAGAGAAGCGCGTGGTGTTCCACAAGAACGTGGGCCCGCTGATCTCGATGGAAGAAATGTCGCGCTGCATCCACTGCACGCGCTGCGTCCGCTTCGGCCAGGAAATCGCCGGCGTGATGGAGCTCGGCATGCTGGGCCGCGGCGAGCACTCGGAAATCACGACGTTCGTCGGCAAGACGGTCGACTCCGAACTGTCGGGCAACATGATCGACCTGTGCCCGGTCGGCGCGCTGACCAGCAAGCCGTTCCGCTACAGCGCCCGTACGTGGGAACTGTCGCGCCGCAAGTCGGTGAGCCCGCACGATTCCGTCGGCGCGAACCTCGTCGTGCAGGTGAAGAACAACCGCGTGATGCGCGTGCTGCCGTTCGAGAACGAAGCGATCAACGAATGCTGGATTTCGGACAAGGATCGTTTCTCGTACGAAGGCCTGAACAGCGAAGAGCGCCTGACGAAGCCGATGCTGAAGCAGGGCGGCCAGTGGATCGAAACCGACTGGCAGACCGCGCTCGAATACGTCGCGAAGGGCCTGAAGGGCATCGCAGCGGATCACGGCGCGAATGCGCTGGCGATGCTCGCGAGCGCGCACAGCACCGCTGAAGAGCTGTTCCTCGTGAAGCAGCTCGCCAACGAACTGAAGACGCCGAACGTCGACTTCCGTCTGCGTCAGCAGGATTTCTCGGCGCCGGTCCAGGGCGCACCGTGGCTCGGCATGCCGATCGCCGACCTGTCGAACGTGGATGCCGCGTTCGTCGTCGGTTCGTTCCTGCGCCGTGACCACCCGCTGTTCGCCGCACGCCTGCGCCAGGCCGCGAAGAACGGCGCGAAGCTGCACTTCCTGCACGCGACCGCCGACGACTCGCTGATCCCGACCGCGAAGCGCATCGTCGCCGCGCCGTCGGCATGGCTCGACGAACTGGCCGGCGTGGCCGCAGCCGTCGCGCAACTGCGCGGCGTCGCGCTGCCGGACGCGCTCGCGGGCGTCGCCGCATCGCCGGCTGCGCAAGCGGTCGCCCAGTCGCTCGTGAACGGCGAGCGCCGCGCGGTGCTGCTCGGCAACGCAGCCGTCCGTCATCCGCAATTCGCGAAGCTGCACGCCGTCGCACAGTGGATCGCCGACAACACCGGCGCCACGTTCGGCTTCCTGACGGAAGCGGCGAACACGGTCGGCGCGCACGTCGTCGGCGCACTGCCGGGCGAAGGCGGCCTGAACGCACGCGAAGCGTTCGCGCAGCCGCGCAAGGGTTACGTGCTGCTGAACGTCGAACCGGAATTCGACACGGCCGATCCGGCGCAGGCGCTTGCCGCGCTGAACCAGGCCGAGATGGTCGTCGTGATGTCGCCGTTCAAGCACGGCCTCGATTACGCCGACGTGCTGCTGCCGATCGCGCCGTTCACGGAAACGGCCGGTACGTACGTGAACGCGGAAGGCTCGGTGCAGAGCTTCAACGGCGTCGTGCGCCCGCTCGGCGACACGCGTCCGGCGTGGAAGGTGCTGCGCGTGCTCGGCAGCCTGCTCGGCCTGCCGAACTTCGAATACGAAACGGCGGAAGAAGTGCGTCTCGCGGCGCTCGGCGACGCAGGCGTCGCGAACCGTCTGTCGAACCAGGCGTCGGCCGCACCGGCCCGCGTCGCGGCAACGGCCGCGAACGGCGGCTTCGAGCGCCTCGCCGACGTGCCGATCTATCATGCCGACGCACTCGTGCGCCGCGCAGGTGCGCTGCACCTGACGGCCGCCGCGAAGGTAGCGAATGCCGCAGCCCTGCCGGCCGCGCTGTTCGACAAGCTGGGCTTGAAGGAAGGCGACGCGGTGCGCGTGCGCCAGGGCGAGCGTGCGGTGCAGTTGCCGGCCGTGCGCGACGCGAATCTTGCGGAGACGGTCGTTCGCGTGTCGGCGGCAACGCCTGCCGGCGCAGCGCTCGGCAGCCTGTCCGGTGAACTGGTGGTGGAGAAGGCGTAAATGAGCTTGTTCGATACGATCAACGCGGGCGGCGCCCAGGTTCTCGGCGTCGCGTGGCCGACGGTGTGGGCAATCGTGCGCATCCTCGTCGTCTCCGTCGTCATCCTGCTGTGCGTCGCGTACCTGATTCTGTGGGAACGCAAGCTGATCGGCTGGATGCACGTGCGTCTCGGCCCGAACCGCGTCGGCCCCGCCGGCCTGCTGCAGCCGATCGCCGACGTGCTGAAGCTGTTGCTGAAGGAAGTGATTCAGCCGAGCGCCGCCAGCCGCTGGCTGTACCTGATCGCACCGGTCATGACCGTCGTGCCGGCGTTCGCCGTGTGGGCGGTGATCCCGTTCCAGGCCGAAGCCGTGCTCGCGAACGTGAACGCGGGCCTGCTGTACGCGATGGCGATCTCGTCGATCGGCGTGTACGCGGTGATTCTCGCCGGCTGGGCATCGAACTCGAAGTACGCGTTCCTCGGCGCGATGCGCGCCGCGGCGCAGATGGTCTCGTACGAAATCTCGATGGGCTTCGCGCTGGTGCTCGTGCTGATGACGGCCGGCAGCCTGAACCTGTCGGAAATCGTCGGCTCGCAGCAGCACGGCTTCTTCGCCGGCCACGGCGTGAACTTCCTGTCGTGGAACTGGCTGCCGCTGCTGCCGGCGTTCGTCGTCTACTTCGTGTCCGGCATCGCCGAAACGAACCGTCACCCGTTCGACGTGGTGGAAGGGGAGTCGGAGATCGTCGCGGGTCACATGATCGATTACTCGGGCATGGCGTTCGCGCTGTTCTTCCTCGCCGAGTACATCAACATGATCGTGATCTCGGCGCTGGCCTCGACGCTGTTCCTCGGCGGCTGGGACGCACCGTTCGAATTCCTGTCGTTCATTCCGGGCATCTTCTGGCTGGTGCTGAAGGTATTCGCGCTGCTGTCGGTGTTCATCTGGGTGCGCGCGACGTTCCCGCGCTACCGTTACGACCAGATCATGCGTCTGGGCTGGAAGGTGTTCCTGCCCGTCACGGTGATCTGGGTGGTCGTGGTCGGCTTCTGGATGATGTCGCCGCTCAACATCTGGGTGAAGTAAAGATCGGACGAAATCATGACGGCTATCCAACACTTCTTTAAGACCTTCTTCCTGACCGAGCTGCTGAAGGGGCTTGCGATAACGGGGCGTTACACGTTCCGGCGCAAGTTCACCGTGCAGTTCCCGGAAGAGAAGACCCCGATTTCGCCGCGTTTCCGCGGGCTGCATGCGCTGCGCCGCTACGAAAACGGCGAAGAGCGCTGCATCGCGTGCAAGCTCTGCGAGGCCGTGTGCCCCGCGATGGCGATCACGATCGAATCGGAAACGCGCGCGGACAACACGCGCCGCACGACGCGCTACGACATCGACCTGACGAAGTGCATCTTCTGCGGTTTCTGCGAAGAAAGCTGCCCGGTCGATTCGATCGTCGAGACGCAGATTCTCGAGTACCACGGCGAAAAGCGCGGCGACCTGTATTTCACGAAGGATATGCTGCTCGCGGTGGGCGACCGCTACGAGAAGGACATCGCTGCGGCGAAGGCTGCCGACGCGCCGTATCGTTGATTGTGTTTGCAGTGCCGGCCCGGCATGAACGGGCCGAGCCGCCGCGACGGGTGCGGCACGCGAGAGCGTCCCGCAAGCCGCGCCTGACTATGGCCTAACGATGAACCGGTAATCATGGAATTCACGACCGTACTGTTCTACATCTTCGCGCTGCTCCTGGTGGTATCAGGGCTGAAGGTGATCACTTCGCGCAACCCGGTGGCGTCTGCGCTTTTCCTTGTGCTGGCGTTCTTCAACGCCGCCGCGATCTGGATGCTGCTGGAAGCGGAGTTCCTCGCGATCCTGCTGGTGCTGGTGTACGTGGGCGCCGTGATGGTGCTGTTCCTGTTCGTCGTGATGATGCTGGACATCAACATCGATTACCTGCGCCGCGACTTCAAGCGCTTCGTGCCGATGGCGACCGTCGTCGGCGCGATCATCGTGGTCGAGACCGCGCTGATCCTGTGGCGCGGCTACGGCGACACGCACACCGTGCACGCGATGGCGACGGGTGCGATGGCCGACTGGTCGAACACGCGTCTGATCGGCAAGGTGATCTACACCGACTACATCTTCGCGTTTGAAATCGCCGGCCTGGTGCTGCTGGTCGCGATCATTGCCGCGATCGGGCTGACCGAGCGCAAGGGCAAGGACAGCAAGCGCCAGCGCGTGTCGGATCAGGTCAAGGTGCGCCGCGACGACCGCGTGCGCCTCGTGAAGATGGAAGCGGACAAGCCGCAGCCGGAAACGGCGCAGAGCGAAGCCGGTACGAGCACCAACGGCTAAGCGGAGGAAAGGAAAACCATGCTGACTCTTGCTCATTACCTCGTGCTCGGCGCGATCCTCTTTGCGATCGCGATCGTCGGGATCTTCCTGAACCGCCGCAACATCATCATCATCCTGATGGCGATCGAGCTGATGCTGCTGGCGGTGAACACCAACTTCGTCGCGTTCTCGCACTACCTCGGCGACGTGCACGGCCAGATCTTCGTGTTCTTCGTGCTGACCGTCGCCGCAGCGGAAGCCGCGATCGGTCTCGCGATTCTGGTGACCCTGTTCCGTAAGCTCGACACGATCAATGTCGAGGATCTCGATCAGCTCAAAGGTTAATTTCAGGCAACGCTGTTATGTCAACGACACTCAATGAAAACCTGCTGCTGGCGATTCCGCTCGCTCCGCTGGCCGGCTCGCTGATTGCGGGGCTGTTCGGGAACGCAGTCGGGCGCAAGGGCGCACACCGGATCACGATCCTCGGCGTAATGATCGCGTTCCTCCTGTCGGCGAAAGTCTTCGCCGACGTCGTGATGGGCGGCGCGAGCTTCAACGCGACCGTCTACGAATGGATGCGGGTCGGCTCGCTGAAGCTCGAAGTCGGCTTCCTCGTCGATTCGATGACGGCGATGATGATGGTCGTCGTGACCTTCGTGTCGCTGATGGTGCACGTCTACACGATCGGCTACATGCAGGAAGAGGACGGCTACCAGCGCTTCTTCTCGTACATCTCGCTGTTCACGTTCTCGATGCTGATGCTCGTGATGAGCAACAACTTCCTGCAGCTGTTCTTCGGCTGGGAAGCGGTGGGTCTGGTGTCGTACCTGCTGATCGGCTTCTACTTCACGCGTGAGAGCGCGATCTACGCGAACATGAAGGCGTTCCTCGTGAACCGCGTGGGCGACTTCGGCTTCCTGCTCGGCATCGGCCTGCTGCTCGCGTTCGCGGGTTCGATGAACTACGGCGAAGTGTTCGCGAAGCGTGCCGAGCTCGCCAGCCTGCACTTCCCGGGCACCGACTGGGGCCTGCTGACCGTCGCCTGTATCTGCCTGTTCATCGGCGCGATGGGTAAATCGGCACAGTTCCCGCTGCACGTGTGGCTGCCCGACTCGATGGAAGGCCCGACCCCGATCTCCGCGCTGATTCACGCGGCGACGATGGTGACCGCCGGCATCTTCATGGTGTCGCGCATGTCGCCGCTGTTCGAACTGTCGGATACCGCGCTGTCGTTCATCACGGTGATCGGCGCGATCACGGCGCTGTTCATGGGTTTCCTCGGCATCATCCAGAACGACATCAAGCGCGTGGTCGCGTATTCGACGCTGTCGCAGCTCGGCTACATGACCGTCGCGCTCGGCGTATCCGCGTACCCGGTCGCGCTGTTCCACCTGATGACGCACGCGTTCTTCAAGGCGCTGCTGTTCCTCGGCGCGGGCTCGGTGATCATCGGCATGCACCACGACCAGGACATCCGCAACATGGGCGGCCTGCGCAAGTACATGCCGATCACGTGGATCACGTCGCTGATCGGCTCGCTCGCACTGATCGGCACGCCGTTCTTCTCGGGCTTCTACTCGAAGGATTCGATCATCGAGGCCGTGAAGGAATCGCATCTCGCAGGTTCGGGCTTCGCGTACTTCGCCGTGGTCGCAAGCGTGTTCGTGACGGCGCTGTACTCGTTCCGCATGTACTTCCTCGTGTTCCACGGCGAAGAGCGCTTCCGCAACCCGAAGCATCCTGAATCGCCGATGGGCATGGCGGCCGCGCACGGCCACGACGATCACGGCCACGGCCACGGTCACGACGACCACGCGCACGAACCGCACGAGACCCCGTGGGTCGTGTGGCTGCCGCTCGTGCTGCTCGCGATTCCGTCGGTCATCATCGGTGCGATCGCGATCGGCCCGATGCTGTACGGCAGCTTCTTCGAACATGGCGTGGCCTTCGACAAGGTGATCTTCATCGGCGAAAACCACCCGGGCCTCGAAGAGCTGGGCAAGGAATTCCACGGCTGGGCCGCGATGGGCCTGCACTCGCTGACGACGCTGCCGTTGTGGCTCGCGATTGCCGGCGTTGTGGTCGCGTGGTTCCTGTACCTGAAGCGTCCTGAGCTGCCTGCCGTGATCCGCCGCGCGTTCGGCCCGATCTACACGCTGCTCGACAACAAGTACTACATGGACAAGATCAACGAAGTGGTGTTCGCCCGTGGTTCGGTGGCGATCGGCCGCGGCCTGTGGAAGGAAGGCGACGTCGTCGTGATCGACGGCCTCGTCAACGGCAGCGCCAAGTTCATCGGCTGGTTCGCCGGCGTGATCCGCTTCCTCCAATCCGGTTACATCTATCACTACGCGTTCGCCATGATCATCGGCATGCTGGGGCTCCTGACCCTGTTTGTAACGCTCGGCGGCAAATAAGGCGAGGGGACAAGAACAATGCACGCTTTTCCGATTCTCAGTACCGCGATCTGGTTGCCGATCGTTTTCGGCCTCCTGGTACTCGCGGTAGGTAACGACAAAAATCCGGGGACGGCCCGCTGGGTCGCGCTGATCGGCTCGCTGCTCGGTCTCGCGGTCACGGTCCCGCTGATCACGGGCTTCGACTCGAGCACGGCTGCGCTGCAGTTCGTCGAGCAGTCGACCTGGATCGAACGCTTCAAGATCTCGTACCACCTCGGCGTCGACGGCATCTCGATGTGGTTCGTCGTGCTGACCGCGCTGATCACGGTGATCGTCGTGATCGCCGCGTGGGAAGTGATCACCGAGAACGTCGCGCAGTACCTCGCGGCCTTCCTGATCCTGTCCGGGATCATGATCGGCGTGTTCTCGGCGGCTGACGGCCTGCTGTTCTACGTGTTCTTCGAGGCGACCCTGATCCCGATGTACATCATCATCGGCGTGTGGGGCGGCCCGAACCGCGTGTATGCGGCATTCAAGTTCTTCCTGTACACGCTGGCCGGCTCGCTGCTGATGCTGGTCGCGCTGATCTACCTGTACACGCAGACGCATTCGTTCGACCTCGCGACGTGGCAGGGCGCCAAGATCGCGATGACGCCGCAGATCCTGCTGTTCATCGCCTTCTTCCTCGCGTTCGCGGTGAAGGTGCCGATGTGGCCGGTGCACACCTGGCTGCCGGACGCGCACGTGGAAGCGCCGACGGGCGGTTCGGTCGTGCTGGCGGCGATCATGCTGAAGCTGGGCGCATACGGTTTCCTGCGCTTCTCGCTGCCGATCACGCCTGACGCAAGCCACTTCCTGGCACCGGTCGTGATCACGCTGTCGCTGATCGCGGTGATCTACATCGGTCTCGTCGCGATGGTGCAGGCCGACATGAAGAAGCTGGTCGCGTATTCGTCGATCGCGCACATGGGCTTCGTCACGCTCGGCTTCTTCATCTTCAACCAGCTCGGCGTCGAAGGCGCGATCGTCCAGATGATCTCGCACGGCTTCGTGTCGGGCGCGATGTTCCTGTGCATCGGCGTGCTGTACGACCGCGTGCACTCGCGCCAGATCGCCGATTACGGCGGCGTCGTGAACGTGATGCCGAAGTTCGCGGCATTCGCGATGCTGTTCTCGATGGCCAACTGCGGCCTGCCGGGCACCTCGGGTTTCGTCGGCGAGTTCATGGTGATTCTCGCGGCCGTCCAGTACAACTTCTGGATCGCATTCGGCGCGGCATTCACGCTGATCCTCGGCGCGGCCTACACGCTGTGGATGTACAAGCGCGTGTACTTCGGCGCGGTCGCGAACGATCACGTTGCCAAGCTGAAGGACATCGGCCGTCGCGAATTCGTGATGCTGGCAGTGCTCGCCGCGTTCACGATGCTGATGGGCCTGTATCCGAAGCCTTTCACCGACGTGATGCACGTTTCCGTGGAAAACCTCCTCTCCCAAGTCGCGCAGTCGAAGCTGCCGCTGGCCCAGTAATCGCGAGCGGAGGAAATCAAGATCATGAACGCTCCTATGAATGTCCTGTTGCCTGACGCGCTGGTGATGGTCGCCATCGTCGTCGCATGGCTGAACGACACCTTTACCGGTGCCGCTGGCCGCCGCCTGACCTATCTGATCGCGGTGGTTTCGTCGGTCGTCGCCGGCGTGTGGTTCGCGGTGCAGGCGCTCGACCCGCAGCCGTACTACTTCTTCTCGCGGATGGTCGTCGTCGATTCGTTCGCGAGCATGATGAAGGCCGTCGTGTCGATCGGCTTCGCGGTCTCGCTCGTCTATTCGCGCAAGTACCTCGAAGACCGCGACATGTTCCGCGGCGACGTGTTCCTGCTGGGCATGTTCTCGCTGCTCGGTCAGCTGGTGATGGTGTCGGGCAACAACTTCCTGACGCTGTACCTCGGCCTCGAACTGATGTCGCTGTCGCTGTATGCCGTCATCGCGCTGCGCCGCGATGCCGCGCAGTCGAGCGAAGCCGCGATGAAGTACTACGTGCTGGGCGCGCTCGCGTCGGGCTTCGTGCTGTACGGCATCTCGATGCTCTACGGCGCGACCGGCTCGCTCGAGCTGGGCGAGGTGTACAAGGCGGTCGGCGGCAACACCGACGCGGCCGTGCTGATGTTCGGCGTGATCTTCATCGTCGCCGGTATCGCGTTCAAGCTCGGCGCCGTGCCGTTCCACATGTGGGTGCCGGACGTCTACCAGGGCGCACCGACCGCGATGACGCTGTTCGTCGGCGGCGGCCCGAAGGTTGCCGCGTTCGCGTGGGGCCTGCGTTTCCTGGTGATGGGCCTGCTGCCGCTCGCACAGAACTGGCAGACCGCGCTCGTGATCCTCGCCGCGCTGTCGCTGATCGTCGGTAACATCACCGGTATCGTCCAGCGCAACATCAAGCGGATGCTCGCGTATTCGGCGATCTCGAACATGGGCTTCGTGCTGCTCGGCCTGCTCGCCGGCATCGTGAAGGGCGACGCGGCCGCACCGGCGAACGCGTACAGCTCGGCGATGTTCTACGCGATCGTCTACCTGATCACGACGCTCGGCTCGTTCGGCGTGGTGATGCTGCTCGCACGCCGCGATTTCGAAGCGGAAACGATCGACGACTTCAAGGGCCTCAACAAGCGCAGCCCGGTGTTCGCGTTCGTGATGATGGTCATGATGTTCTCGCTGGCAGGTATCCCGCCGACCGTCGGCTTCTACGCGAAGCTCGCGGTGCTCGAGGCGACCGTCAATGCGGGTCTCACGTGGCTGGCCGTGCTGGCCGTGATCACGTCGCTGTTCGGCGCGTTCTACTACCTGCGCATCGTCAAGCTGATGTACTTCGATGCACCGCAGGATACGGCTCCGGTCACCGGCGATTTCTGCAAGCGCACGATCCTCGTGCTGAACGGCCTCGCGGTCGTCGTGCTCGGCCTGATCCCGAGCCCGCTGCTGACGGCCTGCCTGCAGGCGATTCGTCACACGCTGCCGCTGTAATGTCGGCAGCCGGCTGGTTCATCGTGCTGTTGGCGCTCGTCTGCGCCAACCTGCCGTTCCTGAACCAACGCCTCTTCGCCGTCGTGCCGATCGGTGCGACGAGGAAGAACGCGTGGGTTCGGATCGGCGAGCTGATCGTGCTGTATTTCGTCGTCGGCGCGCTCGGCTTCTGGCTCGAGTCGCGCGCCGGCAACCGCTTCGAACAGGGCTGGCAGTTTTACGCGATCACGTTCAGTCTCTTTGTCGTGTTCGCGTTCCCCGGCTTCACGTTCCAGTATCTCGTCAAACGACGCTGACGGCTTCGGCCGTCGCGCTCATTCTTGGAGCCGCCGATGGCCGAACTACCCAATCACGACGCCGCACTGACCGAAACCTGCCTCGAGAGCGAGGCGATTTTCGAAGGCTCGTTCCTCAAGCTGAAGCGCGATACCGTCCGTCTGCCGGACGGCAAGCAGGCCACGCGCGAATACGTCCAGCACCCGGGCGCGGTGATGGTGATCCCGCTGTTCGACGACGGCCGCGTGCTGATGGAAAGCCAGTACCGCTATCCGATCGGCAAGGTCATGGCCGAATTCCCGGCCGGCAAGCTGGATCCGAACGAAGGCGCGCTCGCCTGCGCGGTGCGCGAACTGCGCGAGGAAACCGGCTACACGGCACGCGAATACGTGTTCCTGGCCCGGATTCACCCGATCATTTCCTATTCGACCGAATTCATCGACCTGTATCTCGCGCGCGGCCTGACGGCCGGCGAGCGCAAGCTCGACGAAGGCGAATTCCTCGAAACCTTCACGGCGACGCTGCCCGACCTGCAGGAGTGGGTGCGCACGGGCCAGATCACCGACGTGAAGACGATCATCGGCACGATGTGGCTCGACAAGGTGCTGTCCGGCACCTGGCCGCTGGGTCCGGTCGAGCAGCCCTGACGACGCGTCAGCGGCGGGTGGGGCGCCGCGTTACAATCGGGTGACGCGGTTGCTGGCCGGCCGCGCGATCCTGGTTTAGCACGATCGTTCACAAAAGCGCGTTTTGCGCTACACTCGTCACACGCCCTGATTCAGCATGAAGGTCCTCGATTTACAGTGCCCGCACGGCCATCGGTTCGAAGGCTGGTTCGCTTCCGCCGATGAGTTCGAAGCGCAGTTGTCCCGCAAGCTGGTCGAATGTCCGGTGTGCGGGACGACCGAGATCAACCGGATGCCGTCGGCGCCTCGCCTGAACCTGTCGGGCGCGACGCAGGCCCAGCCGGCCGATCCGCGTGCGCTGCAGGCGCAGGTGATGCGCGCGCTGCGCGAGGTGCTGGAGAAGACCGAGAACGTGGGCGAGCGCTTCGCCGAGGAAGCGCGGCGCATCCATTACAACGAGGCGCCGGCACGCAGCATTCGTGGCGTCACGACGCCGGAGGATGCGCAATCCTTGGCCGAAGAAGGCATCGACGTGATGCCGCTGCCGATTCCTGCCGCGCTGAAAGAACCGCTGCAATGACGTATGCAGTGTGTCCTTGGCGGCCCGGACGGCCGCGGCCAGGAGACACTGCGCATGGATCTGGATTATTCCCCCGCCGACGACGCGTTCCGCGTCGACGTCCGCGCCTGGCTCGAGGCCAATCTGCCTCACGCACTGCGCGCCAAGGTACTCGATCACAAACGACTCGACCGCGAGGATTTCGCGAGCTGGCACCGGATTCTCGGCCAGCGCGGCTGGTCCGCGCCCGCATGGCCGGCCGAATACGGCGGCCCGGACTGGAACGCGACGCAGCGGCACATCTGGGATGAGGAGTGCGCACGCATCGGCGCGCCGACCGTACTGCCGTTCGGCGTGTCGATGGTCGCGCCGGTGCTGATGAAATACGGCAGCGAAGCGCAGAAGCGCCATTATCTGCCGCGCATTCTCGACGGCACCGACTGGTGGTGCCAGGGCTATTCGGAGCCGGGCTCCGGGTCGGATCTCGCATCGCTGCGCACGCGCGCCGAACGCCACGGCGATCACTACGTCGTCAACGGCCAGAAGACCTGGACGACACTCGGCCAGTACGCGGACATGATGTTCTGTCTCGTGCGCACCGATCCGGCGGCGAAGAAGCAGGAGGGCATCTCGTTCCTGCTGATCGACATGAAGACGCCCGGCATCACGGTGCGCCCGATCATCACGCTCGACGAGGATCACGAAGTCAACGAAGTGTTCTTCGAGGACGTGAAGGTGCCCGTCGAGAATCTCGTCGGCGATGAAAACCGCGGCTGGACCTACGCGAAATACCTGTTGGGCCACGAGCGCACCGGCATTGCACGCGTCGGCGCGTCGAAGCGCGAGCTCGCATTCCTGAAGCGCGTGGCGTCGAACCAGCGCAAGAACGGCAAGCCGTTGCTCGCCGATCCCGTGTTTGCCGCGAAGGTCGCGGCGCTCGAGGTCGAGCTGATGGCGCTCGAGGTGACGGTGCTGCGCGTCGTGAGCCGCGAGACGAGCGGCAAGGGGCCGGGCCCCGAGGCATCGATGCTGAAGATCAAGGGCACCGAGGTGCAGCAGGCGCTCACCGAGCTGATGTTCGAGGCGATCGGGCCGCTCGCCGCGCCGTTCGATGTCCCGTTCCTCGAGGGCGAGCGCGAACACAGCAGCGCGGGCGACGACGATGCGGCGCCGCTCGCCGCGTACTACTTCAATTACCGGAAGACGTCGATCTACGGTGGTTCGAACGAGATTCAGAAGAACATCATCGCGCAGATGATCCTGGGGCTGTGATCAGGGAACGGAGACAACCATGGATTTCAGCTTTACCGATGAGCAGCAACAGTTCGCCGACGCGCTGCGCCGTTATCTCGGCGAGCAATACGGTTTCGACGCGCGCCAGGCCATCGTGCGCAGCGAGGCGGGCGTGTCGGATGCACAATGGAGCGCATTCGCGGAGCTGGGCCTGACCGCGCTGCCCGTGCCGGACGCACAGGGCGGATTCGGCGGCGGCCCGGTCGACATGCTGGTCGCGATGCAGGAGCTCGGCCGCGCACTCGTGGTCGAGCCGTACTGGGCGACGGCGGTCGGTATCGAGGCGCTGCGCATCGCCGGGGCCGGCACGGGCGACGATGCCGCGCTGCTGGAAGCGATCGCACAGGGGCAGAAGCGCGTTGCCGTTGCATTCCACGAACCGCGGGCGCGCTACGACCTGTACGAACTCGAAACGCATGCGCGCGAGCAGGGCGGCACGTACCGGCTGACCGGCATCAAGTCGATCGTTCAGCACGGCGCACAGGCCCATGTGTGGATCGTGCCCGCGCGCGTCGACGGCGGCGGCATCGGCCTGTTCGTCGTCGATCGCGATGCCGCGGGCGTGAAGCTCGTCGACTACCGGACGATCGACGGCCAGCGCGCCGCGACGATCGAGTTCAAGGAAACGCCCGCGCGGCAGTTGACGGGCGGCGCACGCGATGCGGCCGCACTCGAGCAGATTGCCGATTACGCGATCTTCCTGCTCTGCGCGGAAGCGGTCGGCGCGCTCGACGAACTGAACCGCGCGACGGTCGAATACACGAAGACGCGCGAACAGTTCGGCGTGCCGATCGCGCGCTTCCAGGCGCTGCAGCACCGGATGGTCGACATGCTGATTCACGCGGAGCAGGCGCGCTCGCTGACTTACCTGGCCGCCGTGCGTTACGCGGGCGGCGACGCCGACGCGCGGCGCAAGGCGGTGTCGGCCGCGAAGGCGCGGGTCGGCGCGGCCGCGCGCTTCGTCGGCCAGCAGGCCGTGCAACTGCACGGCGGCATGGGCGTGACCAACGAGGTCGCCGCCGCACACCTGTTCAAGCGGCTGTCGATCATCGAGACGACCCTCGGCGACACCGATCATCACCTTGCGCGCATCGCGGCCCTGCCGGATTTCGCGCAGACCGACGCGGCATGACGGCGACGCGCGAGCGCGCTACAGGAGATAGACAGTGGGTATCAGTTACGAAGATCTGGAAGTCGGCAGTACGACCGAAATCGGCCGCTATACGTTCGAACCGGACGACATCAAGGCGTTCGCGCAACGCTACGATCCGCAGCCGTTCCACCTCGACGAGGAAGCCGGCAAGGCCTCGCCGTTCGGTGGACTGGTCGCGAGCGGCTGGCATACGTGTTCGGTGTTCATGAGCCTGCTCATCAAGAAGCTCGGGCCGGATTCGACCAGCATGGGCTCGCCCGGCATCGATTCGATCCGCTGGCTCAAGCCCGTGCGTGCCGGCGACACGATCACGATGTACCAGAAGGTCCACGACAAGCGCGTGTCGGCGAGCAAGCCCGATCGCGGCATCGTGTCGACGGAGTGGATCGGCCTCAACGGTGCCGGCGACACGGTGATCACCGTGCATACCAAGGTGATCTTCGGGCTGCGCCATCCGCAAGGAGCCGGTGCATGACGGACGTGACATTGCCGCTGATCGCGTCGACGCAAGCGCTGCTCGAGCGGGTCGGCGCGGAACCGCTCGCGAGCGGCTGGGTCGAGATCGACCAGCGCCGGGTCGACGGGTTCGCCGACGCGACCGGCGATCACCAGTGGATTCACGTCAATCCCGAGCGTGCGCGGCGCGAGTCGCCGTTCGGCGGCCCGATCGCGCACGGCTTCCTGACGCTGTCGCTGATTCCCGCGCTGATGACCGATGCGATGCGCTTCGAGCAGAAGATGGGCGTGAACTACGGACTGAACCGCGTGCGGTTCCTGAAGCCGGTGCCGGTCTGCGCACGCGTGCGCGCGCTGTTCGCGGTGAAGGAAGCCGCGCAGGCCGCGCGGGGCGGCGTGCAGGTGACGTGGTCGGTGTCGATGCAGGTCGAGCGTCCGGATGCGCCGTTGCCCGTTTGTTCGGCGGAATTCATTACGCTGCACTACTTCTGATGCGCGCGGCGGCAGCGACGGATGCCGCTGCGTCGCACGGCGCGCGGTGCTTCAGTGCTTCGCGTATTGCGTCGCGCCGAACAGCATCTCGCGTGCCTTGTCGTCCTGCAGCGGCTTGCGCAGCGACGCGAGTACTTCGACGCCGCGCTGCACGGCGGCACGCGCGGCAATGGCTTCATGCCAGCGCTTCACGTTCGGCAGTTCGTCGAGCACGATGCCCTGGTTTTGCCACGAACGCGTCCACGGGAACGTCGCAATGTCCGCGATCGTGTACGTGTCGCCCGCGAGATAGGCGGATTCGCCGAGGCGCTTTTCCATCACGTTGTACAGGCGCTTCGCTTCGTTCGTGTAGCGATTGACCGCGTACTCGATCTGCTCCGGCGCATACAGCCGGAAGTGATGCGCCTGGCCGAGCATCGGGCCGACGCCGCCCATCTGGAACATCAGCCATTCGAGCGTCGCGTAGCGCGCGGCCGGCTCGGTCGGCAGGAACTTGCCGGTCTTTTCCGCCAGGTAAATGAGGATCGCGCCGGATTCGAACAGCGAGATCGGCTTGCCGCCGGGGCCGTCCGCGTCGACGATCGCGGGGATCTTGTTGTTCGGGCTGATCTTCAGGAATTCGGGCTCGAACTGGTCGCCCGCACCGATATCGACCGGATGCGCACGATACGCGAGGCCTGTTTCCTCGAGCATGATGTGTACCTTGTGGCCGTTCGGGGTCGCCCAGCTGTAGACGTCGATCATCGTCAACTCCTTTATTGCATGCGCGAAAACGGCGCCGACAGGGCGCCGCGACAGGCGGTCATTAGAGCATGGATCGATGCGGGCTGCAGGCGACGGCAACGTGCGGCCACGCGCCTGCGCGCGCGTGTCGCCGAGGCGGCGGAACCGGCGTTCGAGCGGTGGCCGCGCGCCGGATCAGCGCTTGTAGCGCGGCTGGCGTTTCTCGAGGAATGCGGTAATGCCTTCGAACGCGTCCGCGTGATGCAGTGACGCGACGAAGTGATCGCGCTCGGTGCCGAGGTGCGCATCGAGCGGCTGCGCGGTCGCATCGTCGAGCAATGACTTGATGCGTGTCAGCGCGTTCGGCGAGATGCCGGCAAGCGAGTCAGCCCACGTGAGCGCGTCGGACAGCGCGGCACCGGGCGCGGCGAGCCGGTTGACGACGCCGAGCGCATGCAGGCGTTCGGCCGCGACAGGCTTGCCCTCGAACAGGATTTCGGCGGCGAGCGCACGCGGCAGCGCACGTGCGAGGAACCACGAGCCGCCGCCGTCGGGTGTGAGGCCGACGCGTGCGTACGACATCACGAACTTCGCATCGTGCGCGGCAACGATCAGGTCGCACGCGAGTGCGAGCGAGAAGCCCGCGCCGGCCGCCGCGCCTTCGACGGCCGCGATCACGGGCTTCGTCGTTGCGCGCAGCGCCGTGATCCACGCGCCGAGCTGATCGATGCTGTCGGCCTGGTAGGACGGATCCTTCGAGCGGTTGTCGAGCAGCCGGTTCAGGTTGCCGCCCGCGCAAAAGAAGCGATCGGCCCCCGTGAGCACGACCGCGCGAATCGCGGGATCGCGCTCGGCGGTGGCGAGCGCTTCGACGCCGGCCGCATACATGTCGGGATGCAGCGCGTTGCGAGCGCCGGGATTGGACAGCGTGAGGACGAGCGTCGATTCGCTTTCGGGCGGACGCGAGGCCAGCAGTTCAGCACTCATGCGAGTGTGTCTCCATCGAATGGCGGGGTTGCGGCGCCGCATGTTGCGCGGGCTTGCGCGCCTACCCGTGAGGGTGATGCCGCAGCGGATGTATCGTTGTCTTGACGGACGCGAAACTGCTTTAGACTAGCACGAACGTGCTTTTCAGCGCGACGCATCCCGATGCGGCCGGCATCACTGCGGCCGCGCCTCAGCAACGAAGGAGACTCCGATGCTACAGCTGTGCGGTATTCCGTTGTCCAACTATTACAACAAGGTGAAGTTCGTCCTGCTCGAGCATGGCATCCCGTTCGAGGAATCGGCATGCGGTCTGCCGATCAACGATCCGGCACTGCTTGCCGATTCGCCGCTCGGCAAGATTCCGTTCCTGAAGACGGAAGAGGGCGCGCTGTTCGAGTCGCAGGTGATCATCGAGTATCTGGCGGCGCGTTTTCCCGACAAGGCCATTTTCCCGGCCGGGCCGTTCGCGGCCGCGAAGGTGCGCGAACTCGTCGAGACGCTCGAGCTGTATCTCGAATGGACCGCGCGCGAGGTCTATACGGAAGCGTTTTTCGGCGGCAAGGTCAGCGACGGGATGAAGGCGCACGTCGAGAAGCGCCTGCCGCGCGCGATCGATGCGTTCAAGCGGATGACGCAGTTCTCGCCGTACGTGCTCGGTGACACGTTCAGTCTTGCGGACATTGCGGCAGCGATCCATCTGCCGGTGATCGGGATGGCGACGAAGGCCGTCTTCGGCCGCGATTTCCTGCTCGACGCCGGCATCGACTGGAAGGCGCACGTGAAGCTGGTTGGCGAGCGGCCGGCCGCGCAGCGCGTGGCGGCCGATCGCAAGGCCTACGTCGAGGCGGCGAGCGCCGCGCGTTCTTAAGCGCGGTGCAGGCGCGGTGTCGTACCGCGCCCGGCCGCCGAGGCAAGCCTTACAGGCGCGCGAGCCGTTCGAGTGCGGATGCGAGCGTGCTTTCCTGCTTCGCAAAGCAGAAGCGCACGACGCCCGACTCGTGCGGCTCGTGGTAGAACGCCGACACCGGAATCGCCGCCACGCCGATTTCCGATGTGAGCCACTTCGAGAATTCCGCTTCGGGCAGATCGCTGATCGCCGAATAGTCGACGCACTGGAAGTACGTGCCGGTGCACGGCAGCAGTTTGAAGCGCGTGCGCTCGAGGCCGGCGCGGAAGAAGTCGCGCTTGTTCTGGTAGAAGCCGGCCAGCGTCAGGTACGGCGCCGGATCGCGCAGGTAGTCGGCGAGCCCGATCTGCATCGGCGTGTTCACCGTGAACACGTTGAACTGATGGACCTTGCGGAACTCCGCGGTCAGCGCGGCAGGCGCCGCGACGTAGCCGACCTTCCAGCCCGTCACGTGGTAGGTCTTCCCGAAGCTCGACACGATGAAGCTGCGCGCGGCCAGGTCCGGGTAGCGTGCGACGCTCTCGTGCCGCGCGCCGTCGTAGACCATGTGTTCGTACACTTCGTCCGACAGGATCAGCACGTTGGTGCCGCGCACGATCTCCTCGAGCCTGCGCATGTCGGCCTCGCGCCACACGGTGCCGGTCGGGTTGTGCGGCGTGTTGATCATGATCATCCGCGTCTTCGGCGTGATCGCGGCGGCCAGGCGATCGAACGGGATCGCATAGTCGGGCGCTTCCAGCGTGACGAACACGGGTTTGCCGCCGGCCAGTTCGATCGAAGGCAGATAGCTGTCGTAGGTCGGTTCGACGACGATCACTTCGTCGCCGGGATGCACCGCGCACAGGATCGCCGTCAGCAGGGCCTGCGTCGCGCCGGCCGTGACCGTGATCTCGGTGGCCGGATCGTAGCGCCGGCCGTAGACCTGCGCGATCTTGTCGGCGATCGCATCGCGCAACGGCGCGACGCCGGCCATCGGCGGATACTGGTTATGACCGTTGCGCATCGCGACCGCGACCGCGTCGACGATGCGCGGGTCGCAGTCGAAATCCGGGAAGCCCTGGCCGAGGTTCACGGCGCCTTTCTCGGCGGCGAGCGCGCTCATCACCGTGAAGATCGTCGTGCCGACGTTCGGCAGGCGCGAGGGGAAAACGGGAGTCGTAGGCATGTCGGTAGGAGCGTTCATCGATACGGTCGCAAGCGGGTGGCGCCGGGCTCGTCAGGCCGGCGTGGTGGGGGTGGCCGACGCGGCATCGAGCGCGCAGGCTTCGGTAAATGGCGCGGGCTGCGCGATCCGGAAGCCGAAGTCGCGTGCGGTGCGCTTCGCGAGCTTGAGCAGCGCACGGTCCTTCGACACGAGCCAGTCGGCCTGCGCGGCGCGCGCGAGCTCGAGAAACTTCTGATCGTCGCGGTCCTTGCACTTCGGCAGCGGCGGCGCGTCGGCGGCGACGGGCGGCGGCTCGACGAGGCGCGTCAGGCGGGCGACGGTCGCGAGCGCTTCGGCCTTGTCGATCGCGCGCGCCTGGAACTGCGGATAGTCGAGCACGAGCTCGAGTTCGTTCAGGCAGCGGCCGTCGATCACGGCGGCCAGCGTGCCGCGTTCGAGCGCAGCCCGGATCGGGCGGGTGGCGGGGTCGTCGAATACGAGTATGTCGATCCAGACGTTCGAGTCGAGCACGACGCGATGTGCGGCATGCGGGGCGAGGGAGCGGGTCATTCGTTACAATCGGTGGTTTTCGTCTGACCGCAAGGCACGGCGTGCCAGCGAGCCTCTATGATAATCGTTCTCTCCCCAGCCAAATCCCTCGACTACGATACGCCCGCCCACGTCCCGTCTTACACGAAGCCTGCATTCGTCGACGATGCGTCGGAACTGATCGACGGCCTGCGCAAGCTGTCGCCGCAGGACATCTCGACGCTGATGGACATCTCCGATCCGCTCGCGCGGCTGAACTTCCAGCGCTACGCGGACTGGTCGCCGACCTTCACGACGGCCAATGCGAAGCAGGCGGTGCTCGCGTTCAACGGCGACGTGTACGAAGGGTTCGATGCCAGATCGCTGTCGGCCGCCGATCTCGACTATGCGCAGCAGCACGTGCGCGTGCTGTCGGGCCTGTACGGGCTGCTGCGCCCGCTCGACCTGCTGCAGCCGTACCGGCTCGAGATGGGCACGCGTTTCGCGAACGCGCGCGGCAAGGATCTGTATGCGTTCTGGGGCGACCGCATCACGCGGGCACTGAACGAGCAGCTCGAGACGCGCAGCGGCGCGGCACGTGTGCTGGTCAACTGCGCGTCGACCGAGTACTTCAAGTCGGTCAAGCCGAAACTGCTGGCCGCGCCGATCGTCACGCCGGTGTTCGAGGACTGGAAGGGCGGCCGCTACAAGATCATCAGCTTCCATGCGAAACGCGCCCGTGGCCTGATGGCGCGCTATATCGTCGAGAACCGCATCGCCGAGCCGGCGGCGCTGAAGGATTTCGCGGTGGAAGACTACGCGTTCGATGCCGCTGCGTCGAACGATTCGACTTACGTATATCGCCGGCGAATCGGCGAGTGACCGAGCCGGCCGTTCACGAGACGGCCGGTGCATGCATGAGGCCGGACACGTGGCAGACCGCCCGCTCCGGTCGCAATTGGAGAGACAGATGACCCTTTCGATCACCAGCAATTTCGACGCAGGCGCAGTCGACGTCGTGTCGTGCGACAGCCCGGACGCGATCCGGCTGCGCATACGTGGCGACAACCGCTCGGAATTCGCGCAATGGTTCTACTTTCGCCTGACGGGCGCGCGCGGCGAGCGGTGCGTGATGTCGTTCGAGAATGCAGCCGAATGCGCGTATCCGTCGGGATGGCGCAACTACAGTGCAGTCGCGAGCTACGACCGGGTCGACTGGTTCCGCGTGCCGACGACATTCGACGGCAAGACGATGACCATCGACCATACGCCCGAGTTCGACAGCATCTACTACGCGTATTTCGAGCCGTACTCGGAAGAGCGCCATGCGGCGTTCCTCGGCGCGGTTCAGCAATTGCCGCAGGCGAGCGTCGTCGAACTCGGCCGCACGGTCGAAGGCCGTCCGATGTCGCTGCTGACGCTCGGTACGCCGGAAGTCGACGGGGCACCGAAGAAGAAGGTGTGGATCATCGCGCGCCAGCACCCGGGCGAGACGATGGCCGAGTGGTTCGTCGAAGGGCTCGTCAAGCGGCTGGCCGGATGGGGCGACTGGGCGGGCGATCCGGTGGCGCGCAAGCTGTACGACCGCGCGACGTTCTACATCGTCCCGAACATGAATCCGGACGGCAGCGTGCACGGCAACTTGCGCACCAACGCGGCGGGCGCGAACCTGAATCGCGAGTGGATGGAGCCCGATGCCGAGCGCAGCCCCGAAGTGCTGGCCGTGCGCGATGCGATCCATGCGATCGGCTGCGACATGTTCTTCGACATTCACGGCGACGAAGATCTGCCGTACGTGTTCGTTGCGGGTTCGGAGATGCTGCCGAGCTTTACCGAGCAGCAGGGCAGGGAGCAGACCGCGTTCATCGATGCGTTCAAGGTCGCGAGCCCGGATTTCCAGACCGAGCACGGCTATGCGGCGAGCAAGTACAAGGAAGACGCGCTCAAGCTCGCGTCGAAGTACATCGGCCATCAGTTCGGCTGCCTGTCGCTGACGCTCGAGATGCCGTTCAAGGACAACGCGAACTTGCCCGACGAGCGGGTCGGCTGGAATGGCGAGCGGAGCGCGGCGCTTGGCGCTGCAATGCTGGCGGCAATCCTGGTGCACGTCGAGACGTTCGCGTAAGCGCATCGTCGTCGATATGAAAAAGCCGGCGCATCGCATGATGTGCCGGCTTTTTGGCTTCTGTCGTTGCCGCTCCGTCGTATCAGGACTTCTTCGCGGTTTTCTTCTTCACGGCATTCTTCTGGCCGCTGGATTTTTTCGTTGCGACGGCTTTCTTGCCGGTGCGGCCGGATGCCTTGGCCTTCACCTTGCCGCGGTGCGACTTGCCGTTGAACTTCTTCGTCGACGACGACGGACGCTCGACGCGCGGCTTCAGCGGCGGCACGGGATCGTTCCAGCTGAACGCAAGCATTTGCTGACCGACGTAGCCGCAGCGGAATTTCAGCGGTGTCGGGTCGCTGCCGTCGCTGTGGACGCCGAGGCCATCCACGGTAACGATGTTGTCGACCTTCACGCGCTGCTTGCCCTGATCGAACGAATCGTTCCACGGCGTGATCGTCGCCTTGCCGTTTTCGAACGCGTTCGGCGCGAAGTCGACGCGATCGAAGGCCGACGACGTGCTGGCGATGAAGCTGCCGTGCGCCGCACAATCGGCGACGATCGGATCGGCGTGCATCTCGTTGACGAATTTGTTGATCAGTTCGGAGCGCTGGTCGAGGAGGTCGGCGAATACCGGTGCCGGAAGCGCAAGCGACAGGCCCGCGACACAGGCCGCCAGCTTGCCGAGCGCCCGGAAAATCCGGAGCGAGGCAGGTGAGCTGTCCATCTGGTTATTGGTGAGGAGCAAATGAGGCATCGGGCACGTATAGATGCCCGATGAAGATCAGGAGTTCAATCTTAGCGTAAAAAAGTTGTGCGGCAGTAGGCGTTGCACTCTCCCGCGCTGCGCAAACGGATCGCCGCGCGCACCGCTCGCATCGGGGCCGCCGCGTTCAGGCGCGCGGGCCGCCGAGGCGATAGCGCCGAACGTCGAACGTCGTGACCCACGCCGGACGATAGACAGCGATGAGCGCGGTGGCCATGCCGGTGAACCACGCTTCGCCGAGCGCGAGCAGCGCGGTGTTCAGCAGATAGCCGGCGGGAATCACGACGGGCACGCCGTCCGCGAGCGCGAGCTGGACACCGGCCGCGGCCGCGGCGACCGAGACGATCGCGATGGCCGGTGACAGGAACCCCTGGCCGATGATGAACGATGCGAGGTTGTGCGGGAGCCACGCGATCGCGGCGCGTTGCAGCAACGCGGACACGGCGACCGGTAGCGCGCCGTAGATCAGATAGGTGAGACCGATGCCTTGCCACGGCGCATCGAAGACGATCGCGGCGACGGCCGTGACGGCACCCATCGCGATCAGCGCAAGCGTCCAGTCGAACAGCGTGACGAGCAGCGTCGCGCCGAGCAGGTGCATGACGATGCCATCTTCGAGCCACGCATTCGAGGCCCACAGCACCGTGATCGCAGTGACGAGCGCGAGCCACACGTGCTGGAGCGTTGCGTCCTGCAGCCGGACGAAGGGACGATTCCAGAGCGCGAGCACGAGCAGCGCCACGGCGGCGATCCAGCCACCGATGCCAACCCAGAGCGGAAGCGGTGTGAAAAGAAAACCCATGGGTCCATATTACTCGTTGAGCATCAAAGGTGGGAATCCGCACATGTCGACCGTCGCAATATCGAGACTGTCCGATCAGCGGTCGCGCCGAAACCGCGCCCGCGGTTCGGCCGCGAGCGGCAGGTCGCGAGTGCTGGTGTCCGCGGCAGGCAGCGGGTATGGACGGTCGTTCCGTTGCTTGCGCAGGGGGACCGGGCCGCGTTCGCCGATGACGGGCTTGCTTGCACGATCGCGGTTCGCCAGCAGCACCTCGAGATGGGGCGACAGCCAGCCGTTGTAGATCGCGACTGCGGCAGCGCGGTTTGCCGCGCCCAGCTGCTGGAAGATGCTGGCGAGGTGGATCTTCACGGTGCCTTCGCTGATGCCGAGCGTGCGGGCGATCATCTTGTTGGTGCTGCCCATATGGACGAAGCGCATGATCTGCGCCTGTCTAGGCGACAGGAGGCTGCTTGGCGTGCGGCGCGGCAGCGATCCGGCGAGCGTCTGGAAATGGGCATCGTGACGCGCCGCGGCGGCGGAAGGCAGCAGGCTGAGCGCGATCGGCGGGATGTAATGGCCGCCCAGCAGAACCATTTCGAGCGCCCGCACGATCAGGTGCGGCCGTGTGGAGTGCGGGATCACGCCCGCGACACCGTAGTTGTAGAAGCGCTGGATGGCCTCCGGCGTGGATTCGTCGATCAGCACCGCGGCGGGCGTCGGCGAGCAGGCGCTGCAGAGCGCCTGGAGTTCGCTGTGCCGCCCGACGTCCAGCCAGTCGATGGCAACGAGGTCGAAACGTTGGGTACGCAGCAGCCGGCGCGCCTGGAAACCATCGGGTGCATCGTTGATGCGGGCGTGACGGTCGATCTGCCGCAGCAGGGCTTTCAGTCCGTCACGCCGTTCGGCGTCTGAGTTAAGCACCAGGAACCGCATATTCAACCTCCGTAAGGTGAGTCATTGAGCTGCCGTCGGCATGGGGTGGCTCCGATAATGACAAAAACCTTACACGATGTCTGCTTGGCTGAAAGGATTAGGAAAAGTCTGAAATTTCTCGTGAGGGAAATGCGGACGAAAAAAAAGCCGCTCCGGCAGGAACCGGGAACGGCTTCATTGGGCAGGCTCAGCGGGCCTGCCGTGCACGATCAGTGAAAGTGCGGCTGAGCGGGCGATGCGTCTTCCGGCATTTCCGCGTGGACGATCTCGCCGAGCGGATCCGCATAGAGCGGCACGCCACAGTCGTCGCAGTACTCGGGCTCGAAGCGGCCTGCGTGCCGGCGGACGTCGGTTACGCCGCATTCCTTCAACAGACTCACGATCTCCTCGAGCGGCCCTTCGATCGGTGCTTCGCCTTCGAGCGTCGCGCTGTCGATCGACACGTCGCCGTTCTCGCGACCGTACAGCGGCCACACGACGCCATAGATCACGTCGTTGCTGGCACGTCGCGTGAAGCCGACGCGATACTCGTCGATCCGGCGCTCGCCGAAGCCCGCGACCACTGCGCGCAGCTCTTGCGGTGCCGCACCAAGTGTGTCGAAAAGATAACGGATGGCCGTTCGGACCGTGTGCGGACGGATGCGCTCGTCCGCGTCGCGGCAGGCCGAGTAGTACGCGTCCGGAAGCAGGCATTCGAACTCGCAGCCGGGCAGGGCAGCCGACAGGTTCGGGCCGCCCTGGGCAGTCCATTGCTCGAGACACTGGCCGCGTTCGATCCGGTTGCCGTGTTCTTCCTCCTGCCAGCGAAACAGCGGTGCGCCGGCCGGCGCGGCGACGACGGCGAGCAGGAAGCGCGGGTCGGCCAGGATCGGTGAGGTTTCGGGCAGGTCGCCGAAGCTGAGCTTGGCGGCGTGCTGGCCGAGCGCCGCGTGCGCGAGCTGCTGGGCGAGCCGATAGGTCTCGACGTGGTGGCGCGGCAACTGGTCGATGCTGTACAGGAACGGGGCCAGCCCGACGAGCGTGCCGGTGGCGAGCACGTGCGCCTGCAGGTGCGTGCGCAGTGCGTCGGCGACGTCGCCTTTCAGCGGGCCCGACGGAATCATGTAGCGCGTCCAGGCGAGAACGGGAACGGCGACCAGCAGCGCATCGTACGGCTGGCCGTCGTGTTCGATCACCATCGATTCGCTATGCGTCTCGGCCATGTCGGCGAGCGCGCCATAGGCGTCGGGGTGGTTCTGCTGCAGATGGTCGAGTGCTGCGTCGAGCGTGGTCTGGTTGCCGTTGCGAACAATCTTGGCAAGCAGCGCATCGAGCTTCGCTTCCCAGAAGCGATCCTCGATGCGACTGCCCGAGGCGAAGAGCGCAAGCGACAGGCCGACCAGTTTGTCGGCGTCGGGGGGGAGGCGTTTGGCGATTCGCTGGCGCATATTAAATACGTATAGAAAGAGGCGAAGAACCTCACATTCTAGTCCGTTCTTTGCGCCATAAGCGGTCTCGTGCTCCGGCATGGCCGGAAGGCCGAATCGGCGGGGGTGAAAGAAAAATCCATCGAACCCCTTGCGCGATTGCCGGCAGGTGCTTAGAATCACGCCTCTTTCGCGCTAACGGAAACACGGCGCGGGGGAAGAAGGGAAGCGGTGCTGTCGGGCGGGTCGTAGCGGCCTCGGCGGTGCAGGAAGTTGAACCCCAGTCGTCGCAACGAAGCAGTTAAAAAGTTGTTGACGAACTGAAAAAGACGGTTCATAATCTCGCTTCTCTGCTGCTGAAAACGCAGCGCTGCTGAGAAACACGAAGTTTCTCGCAGATTGCTCTTTAAAAATTAACAGCCGATAAGTGTGGGCGCTTGATGACC